>CAJXCG010000006.1 GCA_913051715.1 uncultured Rhodobiaceae bacterium | reverse complement strand
GCCATTTTCGCCGTCTAAACGACGATGTGCTTCACCGTGCCGATTTTGCGCGACAAAATAATGTCGTCTTCATTGGTTAATTTGAATTGGTGGCGCAGCACATCTTTCTGCTTGGCCCAGAAGATGAGTTTGCCCAGCTTGACATAATGGATGATGATTTCCTCGATTTCCTTATTGGCAATCGCAGCGTCGGGCCCCTCAATATACTCGCGTTCCATTCCCGCCTTTAGCTGTTGGTTGGTCTGACTTTTGACACCCATGATATTTTTGTGGAACTGCTTGAATTTCTGCTCCAGAAAGTCAGACAGCTCGAATTTCCGCTCAATATCCATTTTGGGCAGGGTGACGACGACGAGTTGTTCCTCTTTTTGTTCCTTGATTTTGGTGAAACCTTTTTCGGCTTTCAGATATTGCATCACTGCGGCGCGTGCCTCTTCATCCAGCGAGCGTACGAAAATATTTTCCGCTGTACACTGAACCGTCACAAGATCCATGGCGCGGCGTTGCTTGCCCTTAACGATGATTTTGGCATTTTTGAGAATGTTCAGATTTTCTTCGCTGGCGCCAGCGTCTTTGATTTCCTTCATGAAAACCATAAAGCGATCGCGCACACGCGCCTCAAAAGCATCGCTATAGCTCATCAATTCTTTATCGGTTTGGAAAAGAAACGGCTTAACCAGCTGCTCAATGTCGACGGTTTCTTCGACGTCTTCAACTTCGGCCTCACTCATAACACTTTACCCCTCAAGCGCAACGCTTACCGACAATCAGCGGCGCGCACGCCACGAAATATTACTCTCGTATAAAGCATAGCATTTTTTGCGTATGGTGAAAGCCAATTCGCGCCCATGCGGGGGCCTCGTTTGCCGCCCCCCGGTCATGACGGTTAACGTCACGCCGAACCAATGAGCCTGGATTTTGAAAAGCCGCTTGTCACGCCAGGCGGGCGGCTTTGAAATCGGTGAGCATTTGCGTCCAAGCGGCGTGATGGTCGGGCGTCCAAATATCACTGCATCCCGCACTAATGACCGTGCGGGTAATCTCGAAAAACACATCGAAATCAGTCTCAATGCCATAAGGTATGTGGCTCATACGCGCGCCGATAATGCGATTGGCGGCCGCGTCGGGATCGTCCAAATAAGTGGCGATGATTTCCAAAGTCGTCCGCATCATATTGCGGCGCAAGCCTTCATCACTGTCCAAAACGAACAATGCCTCATAGGCCGCGTCATGGGCATAAAGCGCCTGATAGGCGCGCGCATAGGGGTCGCCATGATGGGCGGCAAAATATTCCAAGCTCTGCGTGATGAGGGCGATCGTCGATTTTTGCATCATTGGCAAAGATTAGACAGGTTTTTGGGCCGATAAAAGTCCATCGCCCGCGCTCCCGCATGGCTGCGAGAAGGGGATAAAGTTAAGAATGAGAGGCAAACGCAGTTTTGTAGAATAATTCTAAAAAACCTTGATTTTGACAGGCAATCACGAGATAAACGGAGCGAGGGTTTAATCGGCTGTTGAGAAGCCAGAATTATTCATGGAGACTGCAATGAAGGGCAATCCCGAAGTCATTAAACATCTGAATATTATATTGAAAAACGAGCTGACCGCGATTAATCAGTATTTTCTGCACGCGCGCATGCTGCGCGATTGGGGCTTTGAGGCGCTGGGCGAGAAGGTGTATCAAGAAAGCCTTGGCGAGATGCACCATGCTGATTACATCATCAACCGCGTTTTGATGCTCGACGGTCTGCCCAATTTGCAAGATCTCGGAAATTTAAAAATCGGCCAGACTGTGCCGGAAATGTTCGAGGCGGATATGTCGGTCGAATTGCTGAACCAGTCGTGTCTTAAAGAAGCGATTGCGCTTTGCGAAGCCGAGGCGGACTTTGTGACCCGCGATATTTTCATGAAAATTCTCGACGACACTGAAGAACATATTGACTGGCTGGAAACCCAGCAGGGCTTGATTGAAAAAACCGGCCTGCAAAATTACCTGCAAGAACAGATTGGCAAGCCCGACGCTGATGCTTGAGGGCTGATGCTTAAAGGCTGATGTTTAAGACTGATGTTTAAGGGTGGAGGGTTACTCGCCCGGACTGACGGCTGCCTCGCCCATTGCTGTATCCAGCATGTGCCACATGGTCTCCATGCAGCGTCCGCATTGAGGTTGGGTGCCGCACGCCTTGTAAACATCCGACGGCTCGCGGCAACCATCTTTAATGGCCCGGTCCACTTGTTTGTCGGTCAATGCGTTGCAGATGCATATATACATGAGGTATTTCCGCCGCTCTCCCAAATGCGAATGATTATCACTAACATGGGCGCGCGGCGCGTGCAAGCCCGTTTCTTGAATCACGCGCTGGACGGGCCTCGCCAAAGCCCTCAAAAATTTTATACAAAATTGTTTACGCCGTAGCAGTCTGGTATAAGTCAATGATTGTTTACATCAGCAAGGCAAAATTTCGTGCAACCGCGCAACGCAGAAAACACCAAAGCCAGCATCATCAAAGCCGCCCGCCGGATATTTGAGGCCAAAGGCTATGAAATGGCGACCTTGCGCGATATTGCGGACGTCGCCGGATGTAATGTTGCGCTTATTGCGCGCTATTTCGGCTCAAAACGGGGGCTTTTCCAGCGCGCCGTGCTTGACACGGTAAATTTGCGCTGGTCGCTCACTGCGCCGGACAAAAGCGTCGCCGAGGCGCTGGCGGATTATTACACGACGCAGCCGCGCAACACGCAGGAATTTGACGGCTTCGTGACCATTTTGCGGTCATTTGCCAGCCCCGAAGTTGGCCCCCTCATTAGCGACACACTGGTCGCGCAAGGGCGTGTGGGAGCCGATGATCGACATTATGGACGGCCCCGATGCGCGCGCGCGGGCAATTTTGCTGACGGCACAGCTTACCGGGCTGATTTTTCACTATCGTGTGCTGGCCATAAATGCTCAGACGCCGAGCGAAGCAGAGGATGTGCGCGCGCTTTTATTGCCGTATCTTGAAAAATTATTGGGCCGGACAGGCGCGCGCGCGTAACACGTCTGAGCGTCCAGACCATGCCCTAGGGGGCGCCGTGCAAAATGGACTTGATCTCAGCCGAACTCGCGAGGGCCTCAGCCAAACGCGCACGGCCGGCGTCAATAATGTCCAAACGCCGCTCGGTCACGGCCTTTTGCCAGCTCGGTCGGGCTTGCCAGCTTTTATAATGCGCCGCGATTGCCGCCAAATCATCGCTCTGCATAAACCAATCGAGCCAACCGGTTTCGTCGAGGCGTATGTAAATGGCGGCCAGCGAAATATCGGCAAGCGTCAGCTGATTGCCCATGATCCAGGGGCCATCGCTTTGTTCGAGGCTTTTGTTTATCGTTTGCAAATGCACGCGCATGGCGTCGCGGCTGGCGCGTATCAAGGCGGGTGCGGGACCGGATTTTAGTATTTTCGCAAGCCCCATGCCGCGCGCGGCGAGAAAAAACCCCGGGCGCTTTTTGTCCGGGTGGAACAAAATCCCGACCAGAATATGACGTATTTTAATGTCCTGAACCATGGTGGCGAAAATCGGCAGAGTAAGCCCGGGAATACATGCGCCCGCATGGGTGGCAATTTTGCCCATAGGGTCATCGCTCGAAATTCCACAAAACGCGATCCATTGCTGCATACGCGCGCGCGCCTCAGCTTCTTCCGGCACAAGCGGGTCGCCGGTGCCAAGGTTGCCCAAATAATCCAAAATCTCGTCGGACTCGAAAATCGGCACACCGTCATGCACGAGCACCGGCAGCAACCCCGCCGGATTAATTTTCAAAAAGGCCGGGCTGATGGTCTGGTACCATCCGGTTTCGATCAACTCAATCTGGCGATAGCGAAACGCCAGACCATATTCGGCCATGGCGAGGGTAACTTTTCTCGAACAGTGAGAAAACGGATTGGCATAGAGTTCAAGCGGCGCGTCATGGGGCAGCACAATGCCTTCGTGTCTGCCGCCCTTCACTGGATGCGATGCGCGTAGGGATTTCTCGCGCACGAACCAAATGAGCGCCAGACCTGCCAAGGCAATGACAACCAATCCTAAAATATCGAACACCAAACTCACGCCTGCACCTCCCAATCTATGGCTTGCAATCTATAGCTTGGGCGAAAGCCGCGCTAAGGTCGCGTGCCTCGCCGACGCCGAAAATATATTTATCGCCGCGCACCAGCACCGCTTCGGCTTTTTGCTCGGCCAACCAGCGCTTTAAGGCGGCTGCCGAATGTTCCAGTTGCGGATCGTTAAGGGCGAGGTAATTAATCGGCAAATCCGGCGGCGGCGGGGTCTCGCAAATCAGGCAGGGGCCGGGCCCAAACACCTCATCCGACCGCGCAAATTGGGGCACAAGATTTCCCGCCTGTGCGTCGTCAGTGCGAAACACGCCATTGCCCAGCGGCGGAAGAGCGAGGGCCCCCGCGGCATCTCCATTTTTGCGCCGCTGGCTGATGAGCTGGGCGTCGCGCATGGCGGCGGCTTCAGGGTCGGTCATGCACACCACCTGCCCCAGCGTAATGCCCAGATCAATCACCGCTTGCACATGGGGTTCGCGTTCGCGCTGATAGCTGTCGAGCAGCGCATCATCAACACCTTGTTGCAGCACCAGCGCGAGTTTCCAAGCAAGATTGGCCACATCGCGCAACCCTGAACAAAGCCCCTGTCCGGCAAAGGGTGGCATTAAATGTGCCGCATCGCCGGCCAACAAAATGCGCCCCTGCCGCCAGTGCCGCGCCAATTTGGCGCCAAAGCGGTAAACCGCCATGCGCTCAATATCCACCGCGCCGTCAACCTCCCACGGCGCCATTAATTCAGCAATTTTATCGGGGTGTTGAATCGTGTCGGGCGTATCACCGGGCATGAGCATAAATTCCCAGCGATGGCGTCCCTGCCCCATTTGAACGCATGTCGTCGGACGCAGCGGATCGCACAGTTGCAGATTGCAGTCGGGCAGGGGGCTTGCGTCCTTGATGATGGTGTCGACAACCAGCCATGACTCGTCAAAGCCAAGATCATGCATCGCAATATTGGCGGCGTGGCGCGACGGGCTATTGGCACCGTCGCAGGCCAGCACGTAGCGCGCACGGATGCTTCGGTTTCCGTGCGGGGTGGTGAACGCTGCCGTGACGCCGGCGGCGTCTTGGGTAAAGCCGGTAAACGTCCATTGCGTGTGCAAGCCGGCGTTGGGCATCCGGTCAAGCGCATCGCGCAATATGCGCTCAATCGACGGCTGGTGGATCATATTCGAGGCAGGCCAGCCGGATAGTGTTTGTCCCTGACCGGTCTCGAAACGCATCAGCACATCACCCGATTTATTGACGAAATCATACCGCGCAGCTTCGCGCGTGGTCGCCAAAACCTCATCGGCAACGCCGGCGGCTTGCAAAACCCGCATCGCCTCATGGTCGATATGCGCGGCGCGCGGCAGCGGATAAATATCGGCTTCTTTTTCCGCCACCCGTACACGCAAGCCCGCCCGCGCCAGCAGGAGCGCACCAACAATGCCAACCGGCCCACCCCCGATAATCAGCACATCCGTCTCGCTGGCAATGGCGTCGGGCTGGCTGGCGTCGGGTTGGCTGGCTTCGGGCTGGCTGGCGTCGGGCGGTGTCACGGCTCAGGCCTCGTTGATGAGCCGAGCTTCCATGCGTCCCAAACCCTCGATTTCGGTCACAACCACATCGTCGGCTTGTAAAAACACCATCGGATCCATGGCGGCCCCGACCCCGCCGGGCGTACCGGTGAAAACAAGGTCCCCCGGCTCAAGCGTCATGGCTTGGCTCAACTGCGATATTTGCTGCCAAATATTGAACACCAGATGCTCGGTGTTGGAGTTTTGCCGCACGTCGCCATTTACCGTGCAGCTAATATTCAGATTATGCGGATCCGCAATCTCATCGGCGGTGGTAATCCATGGCCCGATCGGCGCATGCGTGTCAAAGCTTTTGCCGAGCGACCATTGCGGGGTGCGGTGCTGCCAAAACCGCTCGGTGACATCATTGCCGACGCAATAGCCGAAAACATGCGCGGGCACATCCGTCTCGGCAATATTTTTACCGCCGCGACCAATCACAGCCACCAATTCGACCTCGTAATCCACGGTTTGCGATATTTTGGGAATGATAATCGGATCGAAGGGGCCGTTGAGCGAGGTCACCGCCTTGGTAAACCAAATTTGCTCATTTGGTGTATCCAGTCCCGATTCCGCAATATGGTCGGCATAATTCAGCCCGATGGCAAAAATTTTACCGGGTCGGCTCACGGGTGCCAGCAGCGTCACGTCGCTGAGTTTCCTGCCCTCACCGGCCAGCGCTTGCGCGCAAAGGTCTTGCGTGGTGTCCCATGCGCCGATCAGCGCCTCCATGGTGCCGCCATAATCCAGCCGATACACGCGATCATTGTCGACAACGCCGATTTGCGTGCCCGCTGCATCGTTAAATCGTGCCAGTTTCACGTGCCTATGCCTCTGCTTCCGCCGCCTGCATCAACGGATGGGGCATGCCCCACTGCACGCCCAGCAATTCTTGCATCGATGCGGTGTTCGCGGCGTCTGCTGCGGTAAATAAATCGCCATCCGTCCAGTGTTCCAGCTCGTGCCCCCACGGATCGAGCCAATAGTCGAAAATCTGGCTGCCCAAAATATGCCGCCCGATGCCCCAGCTTGCCGTGCGCCCGTGTTTTTTCAAATATTCATGGCCGCGCATCACGTCATTTATGTCCAAAACCTCAAATGCGGCATGGTTGAAACCCGGCTGATCCAAAGCCTGTATCAAAAACAAACTGTGATGGTCGCTGGGCTGCGCGCCCCTATCGCAGCGCAAAAAAGCGCCGATGGCCTGGCCCGGGGCGGCTTCGACTTCATCTGAGGTCAACAGCCCGAAGCGTTGCTTGTACCAAGCCTCGACGGTGCGGAAATCGCCCACATCCAGCACGACATGACCCAGCCGCATCACCGTGGCGGGCCCGGCGTCGACGCGTACAGGTTGACGCGCGCGCGGCTGCGTGAGGCCATTATTGACCGGTGGGGGCGCATCAACCGCGAGCGGCGCGAGCATTTCTTGTCCGGCAACCACTTCAACCAGACGCCCGTCCGGGTCGGTCAGGCGCACAACATGTCCACCGCCGGGCATGTCCAGCGGTTCCACTGTTACGCCTTCCGCATGGGCAAGCTTTTCCAAATCCTCGACACAGGCCGCGCGTAAGCCCAATGCCACAAACCCGGCGTCGCCAATTTGCGTGGCGTGCACAAAAGGTGCGGGCCCATGGGCGCGCATGAAAATCGTCTGCGCGTCGTCATGGTGTTTTGTAAGGCCGAATTCTTCTAGAAATCTTTGCATGGTAGCCAGCTCGGGCGCTGCGAACCGGATGTGAGATACATCTTCTATTTTAATAGCGCCCATAGCTAATAACCTCGCAAATAACCTGCGGCTCCCACGCCAAAACGCAACATTGTATTTCTATCTACCATTTATCAGTCATAAAAGCTTACGATAAAGTGCAGGATAAATAAAAGATAACAATTATGCCAAATAGCAATAACCGGCTGAGCCTGAGTTTTTTTTTGGTTCCTGCGCATGCTTGCTGTAACATATTCGTAAGTGAACAAGTAGATTTTTGGGGAAACATGGCGAATGAGTAAAAAACCAGTGTGTCTCATTATCGGGGCCGGCGCCGGTATTGGCGGCAATGTAGGGAAGAAATTCGCAAAAGAGGGCTATCATACTGTGCTAGTGCGGCGTAGCGATGAAGCCGGGTTGAACAAATTGGTCGCAGATATTAGCGCAGCTGGCGATAGTGCAGTCGGGCGTCTATTGAATGCGGCACAAGAGGACGCAATTGAAAATCTAATTGTCGATATCGAACAAAATGAAGGCCCCATCGAGGTTGTGGTGTTTAATCTGGGCGCTCAATTCGGCGACCGCACGCTGGAAGAAACGACTTACAAACTTTTCGAACTGGGCTGGCGAATGACGAGTTTTGCCCTGTTTCGCGTTGCTAAGACACTTGCACCTATTATGGAAGCGCGAGGAGGTGGCAAGATTTTGGTGACCTCAGCAACGTCCGCCATGCGCGGCAATGCTGGTCAGCATGCCCATGCTGCAGCGATCGGAGGCAGACGCTTATTGTGCCAAACGCTAAATGCCGAGCTCTCCGTGAAAGGCATTCATATTTGCCACATTTATATCGACGCAATGATTGAGGCGCCCGATACACTGGGCAGGCTTGTTGGAGAAGAAATTTACGAAAAGCTTCTAGCAGAGAAGGCTAACGGCAAAGACGAAATGGTTATTCCGGAAAAAGTGGCCGACACCTATTACCATATCGCTCATCAGCATCGTTCGGCTTGGACCTCCGAAGTTGATATTCGGCCATTTTCGGAACAGCCCTGGTGGAATAATTAGGCCATCCCGCGCTGGAATGTTAGGTGATTGCCCCAGTGGCGATTCGTGAAAAAAATTCCTTATTTAAGTGTTTCTAAATATGCGTAACGTCGGCCTAGGCCGAAACGGGGGAACGCCGATGAACAATTCCGAATTCGCCGAAAACCTGCTTGGGGTCTATCACGGAGAGCAACTGGGCGAAGTGCTTTTTTCAACCATGCTGCAAAGCGCTGAGAATGACGAACAGCATTTTATTCTCGCCTCACTCATGCAACTGGAAACCGAAGGCAAGGCCGTGATGCGCCCGGTGCTGGCGCGGCTGAACATGTCCCTGGCTGATAATAGCGATGCGATTGCCGAAGGCGCCACGGTGGCACGGAGCATGGCGAGCATGTCGTGGACCGATAAATTTGCTGCCATGGCCTCGGCGGTCAGGGATGTCTATTTGCCGAAATATGAAGAGCTTCAGGGTTTGATGTCGGCTGACGAAGATGCGGCCGCGCACAAACTTGCCGTGTTCATGGGCGAACACGAACGCGTCGTGCTGGCGGTTTGCGAAAATGTTGCCGCGGGGAAATCAGAACCGACAGCGCCGCTGTCAACCTTCCTGCATTTCCCTCTCGCCGCAGCGCGCTAGGCACCCAGAAAATTGCGAATGGCATAATTGGTGGTCGTTTGTGCGACCAGCGTTTCGTTTTCGTCTTTCAACTCGGCCAGCAAAGTGAAGTCAAACCGACCATCTTTGTCGAGCGCGGCGTTCATGTCATCGGCCTGAGTTTGCGAAAAATGCGTTTCGGCAGTGACGGCTGAAAACGCAGGTGCCTTGAACTCGATCTTCAGGTCGCGCACCACGGGCTGAAATTTTTCCGGTTTGGCGAGATGCACCATGGGCACCAGCCCGCCCAGAAACTCGGCGCCCGCGAACAAATAGGCGGCGTGCATCATTTTTAAATGATTTTCGGTTTCCGGCCCGAGCGACATACGCACTTTGAAACTTTCCCGAGCCTGTAAAATTTCCAGATTGGCATTGCCATAAAGGCTGTAATTGGCACGGATACCCTCCGCCATTTTCTCAAAATCCATAATGCTACTCGGCTGCTTGCTTGATGGCGGCGGACGATGATTTCACCAACTTGCCCGGCAATGCGCCCGTGGCCGTTCCGTTTTCAAAAATCTTCTCGCCCGATACGAAAGTAGCAACCAGACCGTCGGCATTTTGCACAAAGCGCGCGCCGCCGCCCGGCAGGTCATCCACCATGTGCGGGGTCTTCAGCCGCAGATTGTCAAAATCGATAATGTTCAAATCGGCCTTCATGCCAACCGCCAATTTCCCGCGATCGGTGAAGGAGAAAAACTCGGCCGGCTCGCTGGTGATTTTTCGGATGCCGTCCTCAAGCGAAAACAGTTTTTCGTCAAACACCCATTTGGTCAGCAGAAAAAGATTGGCGCTGGTGTCGCAAATCGATCCGACATGCGCCCCGCCATCGCCCAGCGCTTCCACCGTGTGGGGGTGCTTGAGCAATTCAGCGATTTTGTCTTTCGACTTACTGGTTGCAGGAATATAGATCAAATTCTCGCTGTCATTTTCGGCGAGGAAATCATACAGCCACTCCTCCGGGTCGCGCCCTTCGGCTTCGGCGCGCGCGGCGACCGAGTTCTCATTTTGCGGCAAATATTCAATCGGGTTCTCCATCGGATACATGGCCCCGAAATTGGTCGATAAAAGCTGCACGAAAATATGCGGATTGTCATTTTCTTCCGCCAAAATTTTGGCTTTGGTTTTCGGGTCTTTCAGTTTTGCTGCGCGTTCCGCGGGTGGCAAATCGGACAGCGCCATATAGCTGGGCCGCTTGTAAAACGGGCTCATCGTCGCAATATGCCCCATCAAAATGCCGATCGGGCGCGAGATTACCTGCCCGCGAATATCCAGCCCCTCCGCTTGCGCTGTTTCGATGCGGTGCAACTGGTCGCGCCACAGATCGGGATTTTCATTCATACCCTCGCTCGGGTTTTCAATCGGAATGAGGGTAAATGTGCCCTTAGCTCCGGTTTTGCGGGCGGTTTCGCGCAAGATGTCGAATTCTTCCTCGGCGTCCTGCCAGTCGGAAATAAACTGCATGACATGGCCGTGCGCGCCGTCAAGCGCTGTACCCAGCGCCTTCATCTCTGACGCCGCCGCCTCAAATGTCGGCACATTGTCGCCGGAACTGCTGAGATGCAGCAAGGTGCGCGAGCTTGACAGGCCGATGGCGCCAGCCTTCAGGCTTTCCCCGATGATCTGTTTCATGCGGTCAATATCTTCCGGCGTTGCCGCCTCGCGGTTTACGCCGCGTTCGCCCATCACATAAACGCGCAAAGGCCCGTGCGGCAAAAACACGGCGATATCAATATCGCGCTCGATCGTTTCCAAAGTCTGCAAATATTCGGGAAAACTTTCCCATGTCCACGGGATGCCCGCGGCCAGCGCCGTGCCGGGGATTTCTTCCACACCCTCCATAAGCTGCACCAGCGTGTCGCGGTCTTCCGGGCGACACGGGGCAAAGCCGACGCCGCAATTTCCGACCACAACCGTGGTTGTGCCCAAATTGGAAGACGGTGTCAGATGATTGTCCCAAGTCGCTTGCCCGTCATAATGGGTGTGAACATCGACAAAGCCAGGTGTGACGGCGCGCTCGGCGGCGTCGAATTCTTCGGCCACTGTCGACACTATCTTCGGCTCTATTTTGGCGATTTTGCCATTTTGCACGGCGATATCGGCCACGCGCGGTGGTGCGCCCGTGCCATCATAGACCAGCCCGTTCCGAATAATTAAATCATAGCTCATGTCTCTACCCCCAATTTCATTAAACGTTAAACCGAGCCCGTTAGCCAATGCAAATGGATTTGTGCAAATGGATTTGCCGCCGCAAACCCGCGCGGGGTCGGCAAAATTCATGTCGGTTTTAAGTTTCAATCAGGCGTCGCGGTTAAATTTCGGCGCGCGTTTTTCCAAAAACGCCGCGATGCCCTCCTGGGCGTCGGCCGTGTCGCGCGTCAGATGCACCGCTGCACGTTCGTCTTCGATAGATTGCTGCAAGCTCTTGGTCTCAAACCCGACCAGCGTATCCAACATGCCTTTCACCGCGAGGCGCGGCTGTTGGGCCAGCTCTTCGCCAAGTTCTTGAGCGCGCTGTTTAAGGCTCGCCAGCGGGCATGTTTCAATCACCAGACCGTTTCTCAAGGCCTCGGCCCCATCGATCATGCGCCCGCGCAAAATCATATCCATGGCAACGCCACCCCCGACAACGCGCGGCAGACGGGCAGACCCGCCCCAGGCCGGCACGGTGCCCAAATCCATTTCCGGCAGACCGATTTTGGCGCCTTGCGTTGCCGCAATCCTGAAATGGCACGCCAATGGCAATTCAAGGCCTCCGCCCAGGCAATAGCCATAAAGCGTGGCGATGGAAGGTTTGCCCAGATTTTCGATCATGTCCAAAACCCGCAAGCGCTGATCCAGCACGGCATCGAACGAGCCTTTTTTCTCGACCCCTTCGCCGAGCTGTTTGAGGTTCATGCCGACGGAAAAATTTTCATCGCTCGATGCGGTAAAAACCAGCGCGCGCACATTATTATCGGCACCCAGCCCGGGCAGGGCGCTTTCCAGCGCGTCCATATATTCCAGCGTCATGCGATGATACGGCGCGTCATTATTGGAGATCGTCGCAACGTTATTCTTGATGCTTATCGTGATAGGTTCCATTGAGCTTTCTCCATGTGTCAGGCCCGGTTGTCGAGTACACCCAGCAGTAACTCCAACATCGCTTCGCGCGCATTGGAGATGCTGAGATTTTGGTCGTGGCGTAGGCGGTGCCATGTGTCAAAAGAGGCTGCCGCATGTGCCGCCTCGCGCGCAGCGTCCGGCAGGGCATGTAATTCGGGCACCCAGCTTTCTAAATGCGCGCGTAGCTTGCGTTGATTGCGCGCCCAGTTTTTTTGTATCGCCTTGGATTGCCACATTTGCAATTTTGCACTCAGCATAGGTCGCCGCAAGCGCTCAAAGGCGTTTGACAAAACCTCGATATAATCAACCAAGCGGGTTTCCACATCGCCATCGGGTTTGGGCAGCAAAAACATCTGTTCGTAATGCTGGCGCATCTGCTGGTCGACCGCCTCCAGCAGCGCGTCCATGTCTTCGAAGTGGCGAAAAAATGACCGCAGGCCCACGCCGGCTTCCACGGAAATCTGCTTTGCGGTTGGTGACAGATTGCCATTATCGAGCAGCGTCAGCGTTGCCGTAATAATCGCGGCGCGACTGCGCGCGCTGCGTTCGCGGCGACCGTCAATGCTTTCGATGCGGGCTTGCTTGTCCATTGCCATCCGCCTAGTTCGGCCAGTAAACATAATCGTCTTCGAGTGTCGGATTATCCGCCAGCGACTTGTCGATCCAGATCGGAATCTCGACCCCCGTGGGCCACATCGGATCGGCTTGCTGGTCGTTATGCGCGTCCAGCAAAGCGGTTAATTCAGCCACCTTGTCGCCGCGCGTACCGCTCAGTTCGTTTTGCTCGAGAGGATCGTCGGCAAGGTGAAACAGACGGATTTTTTCCGGTCGCGCGCTGATTTGCATTTTCCAGCCATTTGACATAATGGCCTGATAATCGCCCTCGCGCCAAATCAGCGTGTCGTGCGGGCGCCCGGTTTTTTGGCCGCGCAAATAGGGCAGCAGATTTACCCCGTCAATCACCTTGGCCTCGGGGGTTAGCGATGCCGCGCCCAGCGCCGTGGGCATGATGTCCAAATGCGAGACCGGGTGTAAAAAGCGCGTGCCGCCTTCCAGCTGCCTCGGCCAACGCATAACGAAGGGCACGTGGGTGCCGCCCTCAAAGAAGCTCAGTTTCCAGCCGCGATAGGGTTTGTTGATATCGGGCATGCCGATGTAATTGGCACCGCCATTATCGCTGGTGAAAATGATCAGCGTGTTGTCGTCAATGCCGCTATCTTTCAACGCTTGCACGACGCGCCCGACACTCCGGTCGACGGCGCGTATCATGGCGGCATAGACGCGGGTTCGGTGATTGGGAAAATTATCGCCGACGGCTTCAAAATCATTCTTGCTGGCCTGCAGCGGCGTATGGATGCCCCAATGCGACAAATACAGGAAAAATGGCCGGTCTTTATTAGCGGCAATCGCTTTGACCGCTTCGTCGGTATAATAATCGGTCAAATAGCCATCGGGCTCGAAACGGTCGCCATTATTGAAACTGGCGGCATAGGTCAGCACCTCCCATTGCACCTTGTCCATAACTGCGAACGTGTTGCGGGCGTTGACGACATTGGGCGAATCGACGGGCAGATAAAGCCCACTTGCCATGAGCAGGCTTTCATCGAAGCCTTGCGCTTGCGGCAGCAAAAGCGGGTCGCGGCCCAGATGCCATTTACCGATATGCAGCGTGCGGTAGCCGCCACGGCGTAATTCCTCGGCCAGCGTAATCTCCTCGGAAGGCAGGCCGCGCGACATGAACGGCAAATCATGGCCCGTGGCTGCTTCGTGCTGTTCGATAAAGCGAAGCTTGCGCGGCATGGGATCGTCTTTTGAAAGCTGTTGCAAGATCGGCGCGAACGCGTCCGGCGCCGGAGTGAACTCGAAGCCGAAACGCGTCGAATACCGCCCGGTCAACAACATGGCCCGCGATGGCGCGCACACCGCACTGCCGGCATAGCCATTGGTAAATAAAACACCTTCGTCCGCCAGCGCATCAATATGCGGTGTCGCGATGAGCCCGCCGCCATGCATGCTGACATCATTGAACCCCATATCGTCGGTCAAAATAACGACAATATTTGGTGGTCGCTTGCCGGCGCCCTCCCACGCGCCGCCATCCTCCCAATTTACCGGCTGGTTCGGCCCGATCGGAAAACTAACACGTTGGGCAAAACCGACGGCAGCGATGATGAGGCTGGCACGATTGACATAAGCCACACTCAGCGCGCCTGCGAGAACAAGCACGGTGGCGCCTAGGATTTTTGTACGTTTGTGCATTTTTGCCCCGCCTGTCTGACATTATATCTTCGCATGTAAGCCGGATTAGGTTAATAAATTGACATGTTAAATGTCAAATTATAGTCCCTCTCTTTTATCTGGCGGGCAGGAAAACCAATGACAGACAGGTTCAAACTTTACACATGGAGCGTATCGCTTTACTCGGGCAAGGCGCGCGCCTACCTCATCAAGCAGCATATTGACTTTGACGATATTTCCCCGGCCAGCCCGGAATATGACGCCGATATTCGGCCCCAAATCGGGCGCTGGATTATTCCTGTTATGGTAACACCGCAAGGCGAGATTGTGCAGGATGGCACGGACATTATCGACTGGTTTGAGGCGCGCAACATGGCGCGTCTGCCGGCCTATCCCAAAACGCCGCGCCAGCTCATCACCGCGCTCATTATGGAATTATTCGGCGGCGAGGGGCTTTTGCGCCCGGCCATGCATTATCGCTGGAATTTTGACGATGATAATCTCGATTTTATTTTGCAGCAATTCGGGCTGTTTGCCCTGCCGCAAGTGCCGCCGGCAGAACGCCGCGACATGGCCTTGCACGCTGCCGGCCGCATGCGCAAAGCTGCGGTTGCGTTTGGTGTTACAGCCGAAACCGCGCTGGCAATCGAAGCCGCTTATTATGAAACTATGGCTGCGTTCGACGCGCATTTCGCGGCCCACCCCTATTTATTGGGCGGCGCGCCGACGATTGGTGATTATGGTTTGTTTGCCGCGCTTTACGCGCATTTGGGGCGCGATCCGCATCCGCTCCGCCTGATGCAGGAAAAAGCGCAAATGCTGTTGCGCTGGACCGAGCGCATGCGTAATCCATCCGCCGACATGGTTGAATTTATCGGCCGTGATGAGAGCCTGCTGGCTGACGATGCCATTCCCGAAACGCTGAAGGTTTTGTTGGCGCGTGTCGCATCGGATTATTTGCCCGAAATTGAGGCGATGGTGGCGTTCTCAAATAATTGGCTTGCCGAAAACAAACCGGAGCCGAACGAAGTTGTCGGCGGCGAAAGCCTGGGGCGTGGCATTGGCATGTGCCAGTTTGACTGGCGCGGTCACACGGTGACGGCAATGGTCATGCCCTATCGCATTTTCATGTTGCAACGTATTCAGGACGCTTATGACGCGCTGGACGCGCCCGCACGCGATGCGGTGGATGCGCTGTTGACGCAAACCGGCCTGTCGGCACTGATGACGACGCGGTGCACGCGCCGGGTCGAACGTGAAAATCATCGTGAGATTTGGCGCTGAAATCTAACTGATCTCATGCAAGAACTCGAGCAGTGCATCGCCATATTCCTGCGGAACATCCTCCAGCAGAAAATGACTGCCGCCCTTCATAATTACCGGTTCGCGTTGGCCGGCACCGGCAATAAAGGGGCGGACGCTTTCATGACCCTTGGGTGCCACAATATCTTTGTCGGAAAACAGGCACAAAAACGGCTTGTCAAAATCAGCGAGCTTTTCGCGGGCGCGGAAATTATCGACCAGCATCGGATTGTCGAAGCGCGTCGGCAGCATTTGGGTGAACTGTCGGTTGCCCGTCAGATAACGAAAATTGGGATAGGGCGCGGCATAACCGGCGACAACTTCCTTTGGCAATTTGCTCGTGCATATTGCGGCCAACATGTTCCAATGTCGCCAAAACGGGTTGAAACGCACATATAGCTGAAATTTCCGCAAGAATGCGGCGCCCTTGCCCGGCATCGCCATTTGGGTAATCGGCTGGTTCGGATCGCGCACCGGCAGGCCGGTATTGGAAAAAGTGACGCTGGCCGTGCAGTCCTGATGCGCGGCCACGGCGCGCAGGCCGATAATGCCGCCCCAATCGTGCAAAACAAAATGCACGCCGTTGAGTTGGAGCTTGTCGAACACGGCTTCGCGCACCCATTTTTCATGCCGCGCAATGGTATAATCTTTCATCCGCGTCGGCTTTTGCGAGCGTCCCATGCCGATAAGATCAAGGGCGATGGCGCGAAAGCCCGCCTCGGCCAGTCGCGGCATAATTTTGCGCCACATGAAACACCAGGTCGGATTGCCGTGGATCAACACCACGGGCGGGCCATTTTTCGGCCCGGCTTCGATATAATGCATGTCGAGCGTGCCGCCCGCATCGTCATCCAGCGTCACATAATGCGGCGCGAAATCGTAATCGGGCAGATTTTCAAAGCACTTGTCGGGTGTCGTACGGAATTTCATGGACTATAGCTTAAGGCCGATAGTCTGAAAGTCAACAATTGGCATAATTAATGTCATTTTTTATGTCGCGCATGTCATTCCTTAACGGGGCACCTGTTTCATCAGAACAAATACGAGCACTAGTGTCAGAGGGAGCAGAGCGAACATTGTCGAAAGGCCGATGTAAAAAATCAGGCGCTGGACCAAATTTGCCGTTTCAGGCCGGGACAGTACCGGCTCGAAATAAGCGCCGGAATAAAGATGCGGATAATCTTTAAACCGCACTTGCATATTACCAATCCACTGGCGCAAGCCGTCAAGGCGCGCATCATCACGTAGCGTGTGGAGCGCCGCCACAGGTATCGACGCGTGGCATTGCACGATACCGAAGAGCAGTATGTCACGGGTGCCGGGGCTTGCGCCGTCGAGAAAAGGTCCGTTGGAGTCTGCCGCCGCCTGCTCCCAATATAAAAACTGATCGGCAAAATCATCTGGTGATTTAGGTCTAATTACAATCTTGATGAAATTAATCAACACGAACATGTAAAAGCAGATAAAGCTGAAACCCAAATAACCTGCATACCGCTTGAAATTATGGGGTTCAGGGTTTTGGATCCTGGCAAAGCCAGCAAAAAAGCGGAACGGATTACGGGGGCGTTGCAATACACTTTGCCACGCGTTTTGAACAAGCCGCAATTCTTGGTCCGATATCGGATCAAAGTCGAAATTCTCTAGGATTTTAATACTGTCAATCTGCCACGGCTTACCGTCAATCGACACGGCAGGCATCAATACACCCCATTTTCTGAAGACGGCGAGCGGTGGCAGGAATTGTTCTTTATATTCGATTCCCTTTTCGCGCAGGCCCAGCAAAACAGCTTGTACCCAAGGCGAATGATCTGCTCCGTAAACAGTAACCCTCATACACACAACCTCATATATTTATCTTGTGAATAAACAATAAGACTAATTTGCTTTCCATTTTTTGTTCAAAGCCAGAAGACCATGGGTTTTCAGCGAGCCCAGTATCTGAGGCTGGAGTAACGTTGATTGAGTTAAAGCGATTGCCTAACCATCATCTCGAAATCATCGGCGCTCGCCCTGCGCGGATTGCTCAGCGCGGCAAGGTCTTTTTGGGCATAAGCGATCAGTTCAGGAATGTCGTCTTCTTCGACACCCATGGCGGCGAGGCCCGATGGCAGGCCGATATCGGCGTTCATGGCAGTGATCGCCTCTGCAATGTCGGCCCCCGGTGCCAGCCCCATGGCTTGCAAGAGACGCTCATATTTATCTCCGCATTCGGGCGCATTGAAGCGCAAGACGGCAGGCAGGAAAACAGCATTTAGCGTGCCGTGATGGAGGTTTAACCGCTCGATGCGTCCGGCGGCATGGCTCATGGCATGCACAGCGCCCAAGCCTTTTACAAAAGCCAGCGCACCTTCGGTCGAACACATCATCATTTGCCAGCGCGCCTCGCGGTCTGTGCCGTCTTTCACAGCCGCTTGAATGTGCCGCCAGCCGCGCCACAACCCGTCCAGCGCAACCCCCTCGGCCGGCGGGTTGCTGGCGGGTGCCAGAAACGCCTCAATGCAATGCGTGATCGCATCCATGCCGGTTGCCGCCGTCATCATACTGGGCAATCCCATGGTCAGCTCGGGGTCGCAAATGGCGGCCTTGGGAATAAATAGCGGGCTTGCGAAAGTCAGCTTGCGCCCATCATTCATAATGATGACAAAGCCGACCGACACCTCGCTGCCGGTGCCCGCCGTGGTCGGCACGGCAATCAGCGGCGCAACGCCTTTGACCAGCTGCCCGCCACCGGCCAGCGGATCATATTGCGCCATCGGGCCACCGCTGCCCGCCAGCAAGGCCACCGCCTTACCCAGATCCATAGACGAGCCGCCGCCAATGGCAAGGACGCCATCGCAGCCATCGCTTGTATATTGCTCAAACGCTTTTGTTACCGCCGCTTCGGTTGGATTGCCGGGTGTTTCGTCGAAAATTGAAATGGCAAAATCCGCGTTGAGCGCGCCGGTTACCTTATCGACAAGTCCGGCCGCCCGCACGCCCGTATCCGTGGCGATGAACAGTTTCGAGATGCTCGCCTTGGTCAATTCGGATGACAGTTTCGAGACCGCGCCATAATCGAAATGGGTGGTGGTCAGATAATTTAACGTTGCCATGTTTGCCTCAATTTTCTCTATATTTTCTATTGTCTCTATAGTCTGCGGTGTCTCTATGGTCTGCGGTGTCAGTCTGCGGGCGCGCAGATTGCCCCATGGGTTTTCAAAAACAGACGGTTCGATGCACCGTTTTGTTTCACCGAGGTTATGGTTGCCGGGTCATGCGTGTCAATGCTGGCATGCTGGGTTGCCTCCTGGTTTTGTACCAATCAGGCGTTTGCAAATAGCCCGGCCGCCCCTAAACTGGCTTATCGTCTTGGGAGGAATTTATGGCACATCTGGGTTTGTTGGCAGGTTTGGCCCTGCTCATTTTTCTTGCTCTGCGCGGCGTCAATATTCTGTTTGCGTCTTTGCTGTGTGGTTTGATTGTCGCGTTGAGCAACGGGCTGCCGGTTCAAGAAGCGTTGTCGACGCATTATGCCAGCGGGCCGCTGGGCACGTTTAGTTTTGCCGGCAGGTTCTTTTTGCTGTTTATTGCGGGCGCGATTTTCGGCCGCGTCATGGGCGAAAGCAAAGCGGCGACCTCGATTGCACTGGCTTTGGTCGACCGCCTCGGCGCGCATCGTGCTTTGGTTATCACCGTGCTGGCTTGCGCCGCGTTGACCTATGGCGGCGTGGTTGTGTTCGTGGTTATTTTTGCCATGTATCCGCTGGGTCTCAGCCTCCTGAAGGAAGCTGATATTCCAAAACGCCTGTTCTGCGCTGCGCTGGCCTTGGGCGCGGGCACCTTTACCCTGACCGCTTTGCCCGGCACGCCGTCAATCCAAAACGTCATTCCCTCGGTCGCGCTGGGCACCGACCTGTTTGCCGCGCCCGTGCTTGGTCTCGTCGGCGGCGCCATTATGTTTGTGCTGGGCATGGTCTATTTGGAGCGCGAGCGCTTGAAGGCGCAAAAAGCCGGCGAAGGCTTTGAGCCGGGCCCGCTCGACAAAGTCGAGAATATTATCGCCACGCCCGACATGCCGCATTGGCGCTTGGCGATGCTGCCACTGGTGCTGGTGCTCACGACGATTTTATTGCCGCGCCTGCTGCAAAGTTTTGGGCTCGCGCCCGAAACCGGCATGCTTGCCGACGTAATTGTTTTCGCATCCAAGCAACCAATTTTCTGGCCGAGCCTTGCGCTTATTCTGGGCAGCCTGTTTGCCTATGGATTGTTCACCAATCTGCGGGGGCGGGGCTTGCAGGTTTTCGGCGAGGGCACGAATGACGCCATCATGCCGCTTTTGAATACGGCGGCGGTGATCGGGTTTGGTGGCATTGTGGTGCAGACCGTCGGCTTTCAGGACTTTTCGTCGGCCATGCTCAACTCCGGCCTGCCGCCCAAACTTTCGGCCTTTGCATCCATTTCCGTTGTTTCGGCGATCACCGGCTCAGCTTCGGGCGGGTTGCAAATTTTCATGGCGACCATGGCCGACAGCTATATCGCCATGGGGATACCCGTGGCAGAACTGCACCGAATTGTGGCGATGGCCAGCGGCGGTTTCGACACTCTGCCGCATTGCGGCGCGGTGATTGCCATGCTGACAATAACCCAGCTTACCCATAAACAGGCTTATAAAGATGTCGGCATCATTACCCTCGTCATTCCTGTGATTGCGACGCTCACGGTTTTGGGTCTGAGCATGATTATTTAACCGCGGTGATCGCCCGGAAAGGTCGCGTGGACGATTATGAAGATTATTATTGCAGGCGGCGGTATTGGCGGACTGACGGCGGCGCTGTGTGCGCGCCATTTCGGGCATGAGGTGGTGGTGCTGGAGCGCGCGCCCGACTTGGCCGAAATCGGCGCCGGGGTACAAATTCCGCCCAATGCCATGAAAGTGTTTGAGGCGCTCGGGCTGGATGGCGCGCTGGGCGATATTGGGTTTCGCCCGCACGCCATCGAAGCGCGCATGGGGGTTTCCGGCATCAACCTGTTTCAAATTCCTCTCGCCGAAGCCGCTGTCGCGCGCTGGGGGTCTGCTTATCTGCATATTCACCGCGCCGATTATATCGGCGTTTTGGAAACCGCAATGCGTGCTCATTCCGGCGCGACGCTCAAACTCGGTGCCGATGTCACGGGCTATCACCAAACCGCCGGCCGCCCGGCGCGACGCTCAAACTCGGTGCCGATGTCACGGGCTATCACCAAACCGCCGCCGGCGTTTTTGTGCAACTCGGCGACGGCACACAAGTCGAGGGCGATGTGCTGCTGGGCGGTGATGGCATTCACTCGCGCGTGCGGGCGCAAATGCTGGGGCCTGAAGATCCGGTTTTTACCGGCAATGTCGCATGGCGGGCGAGCGTAAATATGGACAGGCTGGGCGCAGATGCACCGCGCCCCACCGCCTGCGCGTGGATGGGGCGGGGCAAACATTGCGTGACCTATCGTTTGCGGCGCGGCGAACTGGCAAATTTTGTCGGTGTGGTCGAGCGCGATGACTGGACGACTGAAAGCTGGGCGCAACGCGGCACGCGCGCCGAAGCCTTGGCCGATTTTGCCGGCTGGCACCCGACCATACAGCGCCTTTTGAGCGAAGCGGATGAGCTTTATCGCTGGGCATTGTTCGACCGTGCGCCGCTGGCGACTTGGGTGGAAGGGCGCGTCGCGCTCATGGGCGATGCCGCCCACCCCATGCTGCCGTTTTTGGCGCAAGGCGCGGCCATGGCGGTGGAAGATGCCTGGACGCTCGCATCGTGCTTGTCACAAGACCAACCGGTGCATCAGGCTTTAAAAGCTTATGAAAAGCAGCGTTTTGCGCGCACTGCCGGCGTGCAGGCCGGGTCGCGTGCCAATGCCAAAACCTTTCACAAACGAACCCGCCTCGGTCAGTTGGTCACCTATGGGCCGATGTATCTGGCAGGCAAAATTGCCCCGCATGCGCTATATGCGCGCCAAGATGCGCTGTACGCCCATGATGTCACCGCGCTGCACTGAGGGGTAGCCATAATCCGGCATGCCGGTTTCAGATTTGGTTAGCCATAATCCGGCATGCCGGTTTCAGATTTGGAGCTTTGCTTCAAGCCTGAGCGCTTAAGACCGGGCGCTTAAGACCGGGCGTTTAAGACCGGACGCCGCCGCTTGCCAAAAGCACTTCGCCGGTTATCCAGTCTGATTCCGGTATACACATAAGATAAATGGCATTTGCCGCATCTTCCGGTGTGCCAATCTTGCCCAGTGGCGAGGCGGCCTTGGCTTCCTCGATCTGCTGCACGCTCAGCCCAACTTTACGCTCTTGGCCTTTGACAATGGCGATATTGGGTTCGGTTTCATACGGGCTGGTCAATCTGGTGTCGATGGCACCAAAAGCCACGGCGTTAACCGTCACGTTAAACCGGCCCCACTCTTTTGCCAGCGTTTTGGTAAGGCCCACAACCGCGGCTTTGCCTGCCGAATATGCAAGCTGCGTGGCGCCGCCATGCAAGCCCATAGTAGACGATATGTTGACGACTTTTCTGACAGGCGCGGCGCGGTCGGCATTGGCGCGCAGCCAGCGGCCATAAGCGCGCAAAATTCTGAACTGGGCGCTCACATGAATGTCCAGCATAGCCTCCCATTGCTCATCACTCATATTGTGAATGGCGCTGTGCCAAATATAGCCGGCATTATTGACGATAATGTCGAGGCTGCCGAATTGCTCGACCGCGAAATTAACCAGCGCGTCGCCGCTGTCGCGTTCGGTCAGGTCGGCGCAAAATACCACGGAGCCTTGTATCTGATCGGCGGCTTGCTGTGCTTCTTCGGCGTCCAAATCATTAATGACAACGCGCGCGCCCGCGGCCGCCAATTTCTGAGCCGTCGCCAAACCAATGCCGCGTGCGGCGCCGGTAACAACCGCAATTTTCCCGTCAATTCCGCTCATATCCGCTCAACTCTGCTCATGTCACTTTCCCCGTTCCGCTGCTGCAAAAGCGCCCGACCAATGTCAGATTTTTTGGTTTGATGTCCAGTTTTTCCAACAATATTGTGGAACCCAGCGGTTGTAAAGGCGACCGCGTTACTCATGGGAGGGTCAGATGACCGAAACTCAACTTTTTGATTTTATGCAAGCCAACCGTCAAATTTTCGCGACTTGGTTTTTGATAGGTACAATTTTCCCGATTGCGGTGATCTACAGTGCCTATATGTTCCGCAATTTCACAACCGGTATCCGCGCAGCCGCAATGGTTTCGGCATTGTGTGGCGTGCTATTGCTGGCCTTTTTTACGACCGGCGTGCAAATGGTGTTTTTCACCAATCAGTTGACAGCGCTTGGCGCGCTGGCGGCGCAAGGCTCTGAAGGCGCAGCAAATTTCATGAACCAGTTTGGCTTCCCGATCGGGCAAGAGGTCACCATGCCGCTGTGGATGACGCTGGTCTCCACCGTACAGGTGCTCATCAATATAGCCCTCACCGTATATATTTTCTTATTCGCAAAATGGGAAAAATAAGTCACGCGTGAGCCAAAAGTTAAGGGTGGGGCGTGGCCTCACCCTTAAAATTCGGCCAATCCGAACTTTGCTGCGCGGCCCTCTCATCGGCTATTTTGATACCGTGCGAAAACCAATATGGCTGGTCGGCAGACCGGCTTCTTGGGCTTGACGCGCGGCGGCGCGATAGCGACGGCAAAAATTTGGGGCGCATAAAAACGATCCGCCCTTAATGGTATAAGCCGTTTCCAGTTCGGTTTGCCCGGCCACTGTGTCGGTCCACTCCCATACATTGCCGATCATGTCATAGAGGCCGAATGCATTTGCCGGAAAACACCCGACCGGCGATCGCTTGGCATAGCCGTCGGCTTGTGTGTTGTGAATTGGAAACGAGCCCTGCCAGGTATTTGCCATTTCAACACCATCGGGTGCGCGCTCATCACCCCAGACATATATGCTGGTGGCCCCGGAATTTGCGGCATATTCCCACTCGGTTTCGCTTGGTAAGCGGCGCTTGGCCCAGGCAGCATAGGCGCGCGCATCATTGAAAGAAACCTGAACAACCGGTTCGCGCGCGCGGCTTTCAAAACTGTCTTCCGCAGCGTTTTCAGGGCCTTCGGGCGCGCGCCAGTTGGCACCGGCCACAAAATGCCACCAGCTTGGATTGTCCAAGGTTGGCGGGCGAAACACCACCCCGCCCGGCTGCTCAAAGCCGGGTTGGGTTCGCTCGGCATCGGTGACATAGCCGGTCGCCTCAACGAATTTCGCGAAATCGGCATTGGTGACTTCGGTTGCGTCAATGTTGAAGGCCGAGACATTCACGTCGCGCGGGGGGCCTTCCTCGGCATAGGTCGGGTGCGCGCCCATGGTGAAGGTACCGGCTGGCAATGATATGTGTTTGGATTTTGTCGGCTCTGTGACGGTTGGGCACTGCGCCGGGATTTGCGCCGTGTCTGCCTCGCGCTCGCAAGCGGCCAACAATATGACCAGCCCTGTAAGGACGGCACAGGCCCGCAAAGGGCGGATGATTTTTCGCTTCTCGGCCATTGCCTTCGCGCGCCCTGATAAGAGGCAAAATCGTGATATCGAAAAGGGTATTCTGCCGACGACTTTTGTGTCAATCCTGTTCCAATTGGGGTGGGGGGCTTGTGCGTGGGGCACCTACCGAACTTTCGTTCGCAAGACACCCAAATGGCTGCCATAGGAAAGCATGCGGTCGCCTTGTCTCAAATAGGCCCATGGCATCCAGATATTCGGCATTTGAAAGGCCACGCCTTCGGGTGTGCCGAGCAAGATTGCGGTGCCGCGCTTGAGACCGTCGCACGGGGCAATCCTGATGATTTCATCGCCCAGCCTGTAATCGGCTTGGCATAAGGACAGCGCTTTTTGGGCAATAGACGGGGCGTCCCAAATCATCAATCCGGCGCTGCTGCGCTGGCGCAAACGGTCATTGACGCTGAGACCCAGCTCGATTTCCTTGTAAAATTGTGGCTCGCGCGGCACCACCAGAATAGCGCCCATGGGCAGCATATCCTCGCCCCCCTTGCCTTCGGGAAACCCGGTGAGGCCGAGCGGCTGTTTGAGATCAATATTACGCACCAAAGCCCAGCGGTCGGTCAGATCATTGCACAGCACAAAACCAAAACGACCGTTTCCCTCCGGGGCGATATCGTCAATGGCGACGGCACATAATTCGACCTCGTAATCCAAACGTGTGCGCTGCTTGACGGGTGCCTGCCACGGGGTCGGGACGGAGAGTTTGGGAAACAGGAACGGCCCGTCATCGAGGCCGGTTTCTTCGGCGTGAGCCAGAAAATTCGTGCCGGCGGCGATAATTTTACCGGTCGTGTCAAACGGCACACCCAGTGCCTCCCAGCCATAGGGCGCAGCGCTACCGGACATTAATGCCGCGATTGCGTCATGCTCCAGCGCGCGCAGGAAATCGAGCGGTTCGCGCGCGTCGCGGCCTGTGGCAGCGGCCAGATCAATCCCTTCAATGCCGTCGCGGTTCATTGCCGTAACCAGCAGGCTCTTGCCCTCCAATGTGCGGGCAAAACTCAGCGCTTTTGAACTGGCAGCCAATTCAAAAGCCGCCTCGGGCGCTTCGCTCAACCGTTCTTTGAACAGCGGCCGCGATACATAAAAACTGCGCGCTACAAAAACCACGACAATCGCCAGCACAAGGTAGCCGATAATTTTTAGAACCATTTTCAAACCCTTCGCTTCCACGCCGGAGATATCTTAAAGCGCCAACACCAAGCCGGTGGTGTTGAAGACGGTCATCATACAAGCACCGAACAAATTGGTATCGACCTTCACCACCTTATCGCCAAACCGCCAGACAATCGGTTTGATGCCGTTCTCATCGGCGAGTGCGCCTTCGAACATGGGCATGACCGCGAGTGTGGCAAAGAAAGTGGCAATCCAGATGTAATTCATCAGCGCGCCAAGCAGCAAATTGCCCATGCCCCAAATGAAATAAAGCGTCAGCACAGCCAATGTCGAATTGGTGAACACCTGCCAGACCACATGAAAGCGCGCATGCGGCGTCCATAATGGGTTGGTGGCATGGGTCCGGTTGAAATCGGCGACCATGGGGCCGATCATGATCATTATCGCAACAAGGCTGATAAGCCCTTGCCCTGTTAAATTCATATCCACCGGTTTTATTCCTTTCTAAATCAGGCCGACATAGGAGCCGCCATCCAATTGCAGGTTCTGACCGGTAATAAAACCGGCCTGTTCGGAACATAAAAACGCGCACGCATCGCCAAATTCATCCGGTCGACCAAGGCGACCGGCGGCAATCGTTGCTTCCATTTCGGCCCGCGCCTCTTCATATGTTATGTTTTTTAACGCCATCGCCAGCTCGGCCATTTGCTGTTGGCGCTGCGTGTCGAAGCGTTCAGGCAGCATATTGTTGATCGTCACATTATCTTTTGCCACTTCCTTGGACAGTCCTTTGGAAAACGCCGTCAACGCCGACCGCGCCGAGGTCGACAGACCCATATTGGGGTGGGGAGATTTGACCATAGCCGAGGTGATGTTGACGATGCGGCCAAATTTACGCGTCCGCATGCCGTCAATGACGCCGCGAATGAGCAATGCAGGTGCAATCATATTGGCCGCAAATGCCTCCTGCCACATGGTTTCATCCCATTGATCATAGGTGCCGGGCGGCGGGCCGTTATTATTGGTCACCAGAATATCGGGCGCCTCGCACGCTTCAAGCAGGGCCGTGCGCCCGTCTTCAGTGTTCAAATCTGCAATGACACCGGTAACGGTGCCAGCGTTCAATTTTTTTATCTCGGCTTCGGCGGCTTTCAAATTATCTGCGTCGCGGCCATTGATGATCACATCGGCGCCTTCGCGCGCCAGCGCGCTGGCGCAAGCCAAGCCCAACCCGCGCGAGGACGCGCAGATAATCGCCTTTTTGCCTTTCAATCCCAGATCCATCGGGCCTCCTACCGGTTTGTTTAACTTTTCCCAAGCGCGCGCGCCAACGCCCCGACGACAGCGTCGGAACTGAGGGTGTCAGCGGAAAAATGCGCTGCAATATGCCCGTCGGGGCGCACCAGCAATGCCGCCAGCGCCTCGTCATGGGCGCGCAGATGCGCTGACCAATCCATTTCGGCGGTAAAATCAACGCCGTCGCGTGCCACCCGCAAGCAGCCATTTTCGAGCGGCGGTGCGTCGATATCCTTGCGAAGAAGCAGGGTAAAATCGGTATCTTGCAAAAATTCGGTGAGCGAAATTTTGTTCCCCTGATGTTGGATGGCATGGTGGGGCACGCTATCGCCGAGGCGCATTTGTGGGCGATAATCATTAATGTCCAGCCCCGTATCGTCATATCCGCCATAGCTGTATCCGATTTGCAGCCGCAGGCTGTCAAAATGCAGACTTTGTCCGGCAATGGCGTCGGCCAATTCTTGCGATGTGTCGGCGGTGGCACAAATTTTTTCAAAATGCGCCGCAATGTTTTCCGGATCAGGGCCCAGAAGAAATCCGAAAAGTTCGATCATACGCATCGCGTTTTCCAGGCTCTGGGAACTGTTTACCTCGGCGACCGCTTTACGCTCGCTTTCATAGCTATCGAGCAGCTTGTCATCGGCCAGCCCGCGCTTCACCATTGCCAGCTTCCAGGCGAGATTTTGCGCGTCGCCAATGCCGGTGTTCAATCCCAGCCCTCCGGCGGGCGGGAAGCGGTGCGCGGCATCACCCACCAAAAACGCGCGTGCCTGGCGGTACTGTGCCGCCACTTGTGCTGTCATGACCCACGGGCTGACATCCTTGATGGTGAAATCAATATCATCGCACCCCAATGCGGCTGTAATCAGGGCACGGCACCGCGCGTCGTCGTAAAGCGCGGCATCCTCTTCTCCCGGGGGACAGCTATGCATCAAAACCCAGTTTGTGCCGTCATCGTAGGAAATCAGCGTGCTGCTGGCTTCCGGGCTCATAATCCAGTGCAAAATAGCAGGCTTGTCTTTAATCAATGCCGAAAGGTCGGCGTGGAAATTCACGGTTATGAAATGCTGAAGGGCGTCGGGCCCTTCCATCTCAATGCCCATGGCGGCACGCAAGGGCGAGCCGGCACCATCGGCGGCAATCAGATAATCCGCTACCAGTTCCCCCTCTCCGTCATCGGCCTCCACCTGTAATTGGACATGGTCGGCATTTTGCGTAAAGCCGGTGCACAGGGTGGCCCGTGACATGGTAATGCGCGGATTGGCGTCACAATGGCGGTTGAGGATTGCTTCGAATTGCGGCTGGGAAATATTGATCAGTTTGTGAGACGCTTGCCCGAGCACTGCATCGTCCTGACGCTCATACGGCAAACCGCCGAGATAAGTGCCCGACAATGTTGACCAGAAATTGACCCTGCCGCCGCGTGCTTTGGGCATGCCAGCCGCATAGATCTCATCTGCCGCAATGCCGGCTGTGGCACAAATCTCAATCGTCTTGCCGTTGACCGCATGGGCGCGCGGGGCCTGCAAAATAGCCGGACGGCGCTCGATGATATGGCTGGTGAGCCCGTGTTTGGCCAACAGCAAAGCCATCGCCATGCCACTGGGGCCGGCACCGACAATGAGTACGTCATATTCACCACGCACACCCATCCCCTCAGTCAGCCCTCCGGTCGGCGAAAATATCCTTCAATATGGCGGCATCGGCGCCGGCTCCACGCAGCAATATTTCCAAAGCACCTTTAACCTCGGCGCGCGACAGACCGGCTTCGACGCGCCGCGCCACCAGGCTCAAAATGCCGCCGACATAGATATGCATGAACAAATCGATTTGCTGAGGCGCGAGGCTCAGCGTTCCTTCGGTTGTGGCGTCTTCAATGTCGCGGCGTAAATTATCCATGCGTATATGCGTGAAGCTCAGATCGGCCCCCATCAGCGCCACCACGGATTTCACGCGGGGCTTGTCGCGCCGAACGATATCAACCAGATTGAGCGGAATGCCCGCGACGCGGTGCAGCGCGCTTTTGTCGGTCACGCCTTGGGCTTCGTAAAGCGCCTCCAACCGGTCAATCTCGCGTCGTATGATTGCATCCAGCAGATCATCAATGCTGTCGAAATAAGTGTAAAAGCTCGGCCGTTTCATCTGCGCCGCAATGCAAATTGTCCCGGCCGTCAATTCGCGCGGGTTCATTTCGCCCAACAGCGCGAGGCCGGTATCCATCAGCGCTTCGCGTGCACGCATGCCTTTGCTGCCGGTTTTGATGGGCATGATTTGCTGTGCTTGAGTTGCCATGAAAGCTCTCTTGTTCGGAAGCTCTGAGCAAAATATATAATTGACAGTCTGTCAATTATATATTTTGCTTTGTTGGGCGTGTGGCATCATTATTGATGCGCCGATAGGGGGAGACTGATCGCGTGGTGGAATTGACTGCATCCGATGTGCTGACTAAAGAGGTGTTGGACTGGCAGGGTTTGCACCTGTTTCACTTCTCCGGTTCTTCTTGTTCGCAGAAATTACGAATTTATCTGAACCTCAAAGGTATCGCGGCGACCCTGCATCATATCAATCTGGTTAAGTACGAAAACGAGACTGACTGGTATATGGGCATCAACCCGCGCGGGCTGGTGCCAACGCTTGTCGATGATGGCAGGGTGATTATTGAAAGCAACGACATCATCGCATATTTGGAAGAGAAGCATCCTAACCCGGCGCTGATCCCCGAAAACCGACGCGACGAGGTAAACGCACTTCTGGATTTTGAAGACCATTTGCATATGGATTTGCGGGCGCTGACCATGCGGTTTTTTGTGCCGTCGGCGATTGTGCAACGCAGCGAGGCGCAACTGGCACATTATCAGGCGGCTGGGTCGGGGCGCGTACAAGGCGCGGCCGATCAGCACAAAGGCGATGAGATGGCCTTTTGGCGCGACATGAAAGACCACAAAGGTGTTCCTGAAACCCGAACAAAAGCGGCTGTCACAGCGTTTCGCGCCGCGTTTGACGCGCATGAGGCGACATTGGCCGATCAGCCTTATTTAATGGGCGATACGCTAACTGTGTTGGATGTTGCCTGGTATGTTTATGCCAAGCGATTGACCGACGCCGGCTATCCGCTGGCGCATCTGCACCCCCGCATTGGCGAGTGGTTCGGCGCGCTCAATCAGCAAAAAACATTGCGGCGCGAGGTTGGTGTGCCATTATCTTTGCGATTGGTGAGCGCAGGCCTACGGCTCGTTCATCGCATCAAAGGCAAAAACATCGAGAGCTATCTATCCCGAAAGCTGTAAAGTCGAAACCCAACTCGCAGGAGCCCAAATGCAGAAAATTTACGCCGTGGCACACAAAACTGGTCCCTGGTTGATGGGTGTTTTTCTGCTGATGAGTGGCGCGGCGCATGCTTTTGAGCGCCCCAATATCATCATCATAATGGCAGATGATTTGGGATGGAATGATGTCGGCTACCATGGCAGCGAGATCGAAACCCCGCATCTCGACGCGCTTGCCCGAGACGGTCGCGAATTGACCAAATTTTACGTCAATTCGGTGTGCAGTCCGACGCGGGCTTCGTTGATGACCGGACAAAACGCCATGCGTTTGGGGATCACCTCGCCGCTGCCGAAAATCGCCCCGAAAGGTCTGCCGGTCGAGCTAAACACGTTGCCCGATTATTTGCGCCGGCTCGACTACCAGACCGCGCTGGTGGGCAAATGGCATTTGGGTGTCAAAAAACCCTATCACCCCAATCGGCGGGGTTTCGACACCTTCTACGGCAATCTCAGTGGCGCTGTTGGCTATTGGGACCATGTGCATGGCGGCCATTATGACTGGCAGCGCAATGGCAAAACCGTCCGTGAAGAGGGTTACGTAACCCATTTACAAGCCCGAGAAGCGGTACGGGTGGTGCGTATGCGCGACAAGGCGCGGCCATTATTTCTGCTGTTTTCGCTCGGTGCGCCGCATTTACCCAACGAAGCCCCGCAAGCAGCCATTGACGCTTATGCCCATATTGCGGACACCAAACGCCGCATACACGCCGCCATGGTTAGCGAGTTAGACATCGCCGTTGGACAGTTGCTGGCAGCGTTGGACGAAGAGGGCATGAGCGACAACACGCTTGTCTGGTTTATGAGCGACAATGGCGGCCTCACCCAATATCGTGGCATGCCGGACGGGTTTTACCGCATTTTGAATGGCGCCAAATGGCTGTGGGGCGACGACATCCCCATCCGCTTTATCGAATTTATGCGAACCAATGCCGAGGATGGCGGCGCGGATAACACCCCGCTCAAAGGTGCCAAGGCTTCGGTGAAAGAGGGTGGTATTCGCGTGCCCGGCATTGTCCGCTGGCCGGGAAACTTCGCCGAGGGTAAGTTTGCAACGCGCATTTCAGTGCTGGATATGTTGCCCACTTTGCTGGCGGCGGCGGGCGGTGCCGCTTTGCCGGTAGAACCCCATGACGGGCGCAATTTCCTGCCGGCTTTGCGCGGTGAAAAATCGCTGCCGCCGGCGCCCTTTGTTACCCAAGCCTTCAATGGCAATCAGGCAATTTTCGACGCGCAATGGAAATTTCTGCTGCAGGGCGATGGCACGAAACTCCTCTATGACATTGATGCCGACCCCAGCGAAACCACCGATCTGGCGTCTGCGCGGCCGGATATTGTGGCCCGTTTGGAAAAACGCCTGGCGGCCCTGCCCAAGGCAAAAAATCTTGCTGTGCCGTTATGGAAAGTGGCGATGGATCCGGATGAGTTTGGCGGCGTTGAACGAAAGCCGCCTCTCGCAGAGTTCGTCGATAGGGAGCTTGACCGGCAGTGAAGTTAATCGAAATCGATGAAAGCACCTTAAATTTTTGGGTAGTAACAATTCCCCGAATACTACCTGCACTTTTTTTAGGCTGTGTCTTTATCTCGATTCAATTTTACCCGGGCGGCAATCTGATAGATCCGGATCAGCCCGGTTTTGATTTGACCAAGAATTTCCTTAGTGAACTTGGTGGCTATAAGTCGCAATCGGGGCAGCAAAACTTTTTTTCAGCTTTTTTCTTTAATGGCAGCGTTTTTACCTTTGGCTTACTAAGCGTGACATTTTTGTTCGCTCCCAAGTTATTCGGGCCCGACAAAGCATCTTATTTGTTAGCCCTTGGCGGAGCTATTATCATGGTGCCTGGAGTTATTATGTTTGCTCTGGTTGGGCTTACCCCTCACGATTTGTATCGCGACGAACACATTTTTGTCGCTACAAACGCTTTTCGGTGCATAGTTCCTTCCACTTTATTGATACTCATCGCTATGCACAGAGAAAACATTCCCCTCCAATACTTAGTTGTCGGATGGATTTTTCTTGCCATCAACACCTCTTATGTGATTTTTCAGGCAGGATTCGAGAATCCATCAGGCGGCATAGCTTCGCTCACTGTTTCAGCAATTTTCCAAAAAGTCATCATCCTACTGGCTATGATTAACATGATTTCGTTTAGTAAAGCGTTTGAATATTTACATGAAAAAAGGGAGCGATTTTCATTTCTTTAAATATCAGGCCCTTTTATCAAAATGCTGGTCTTTGAAAATTAAAAAACTTGAGCCATCATTCGGAGGGAAAAGAACCATTGTATCTTTGAGGGGTTTAAACTTTTTTTTAAGATCATTGATTGGGATGGGCAGCCAGACGTTAAATTTCTGAATAAGTTCTGGTTAAGCTGATCCGAAATTCTGGCTTTGCAACTAGTCTTTTATAGGAGTTTTGAATTGGCCTCGTTACAAGCCAAACTCATAAGTCGACTGGGCAGTTCCATAAAAAGTCAATTCATTGACCCAGATTTTGATAGCTATGGAATGCTGAGACAAATTCGAAAGAAAACAGAAAAAAAGGCCAAGTTGAAATGGCCTTTTTGGGACCAAAAAACGCCGAATAAAATTAAGTTGTCGAATTCGACAGTAACCTGGATCTCTAACGGTGCCTTTGAAAGGGTTGTGTTTTTTGTGCATGGGGGAGGCTACGTGCTTGGCGTAAATGACGCGCATAGGAGACTAGCCAAAAAAATTTGTAAATTAACCGGTTCAAAGGGATTGTTAGTTGAGTATCGATTGGCTCCAGAATATCCCTTTCCCGCTGCCATCGAAGACGTAGCTGAGGCCTATGAGTATCTCCTAACCTATGTTTCGTCACCTACGGACATAGTTTTGGTCGGAGAAAGCGCTGGAGCTGGTCTCTGTTTGTCGCTTCTTGGGAGAATAAAAAAAGCAAATAAGAATATGCCACTTGGGGCTGTTTTAATATCTCCTCTGGTAGATCTCACATACTCCGGCGGTTCAGTTAAACGCCGTGCGGACAGGGACCCCTTCATCCACATAAATATGTTGAAAGCTATCGCCAAATTTTATTGTGGTTCCCGGCCTGCCGATAACCCTGAAATATCACCCTTATTCAGCGACTTAACTGGCTACCCACCATTATTTGTGCAGGTGGGTTCAGAGGAAGTTCTTTTTGATGATGCTGCCAGACTAGTTCGATTATCTCAAAATCGAGGAGTAAGTGCTGAACTAGAAGTGTGGCCAGGGATGTTTCATTCGTTTCAGACAATGGTACCCATCGTCCCCGAAGCAAAGAAAGCACTTAAGGCCGCTGCGAAGAAAATCCAATCGTGGGACAATTTCTCGAAATCAGCAAATTAGGGCCGTCTAAAGGGTAGAAAGCATGACCCTGTTTCTTCGATTGGGCCAGTTTGTCAAGTTTTCTGAATCTATATCGGTGCTTTTTGGGCTGGAACTCCGCGTCTTTATGTCTTGCAACGGATTGCAGAAAACTTGAATAGTCGGCTATATCATTTTCATCCTGTTGACCTCCATTCGGACGTCGACAGGTCGCACCCTGCATTTTAAGCTTATCCGACTCAATCATGTTCAAAAAACCCCGCGCTTCCAATCAGGCATTCTGACCGGCAATGAGCAGATAATAGCTTGGCGGGTCATCATTTAATTTCGATTTTAAAATTTGCCATGCCTCCCGGCACCATCAACAAACCGAGCCGCGCCACTCTTGCCTTCCTGTTCCATTATCGACTGAGCGGCACTGCCTTCACGGTACAACGCCTCTTGAAGTGGTAAATTCCATTGTTCATAGGCCGACAGGCGATCGGCGCGCATACATACCTGCGGGAATTTGGAAATCTCATGGGCAATTTTTTCTGCTTCGGTGCGCGACTGTCCATCGGGTACAATGCGATTTACCAAGCCAAATTGCAGAGCCTCCTTCGCGCTCACGGGGCGACCAGTCAAAATCATGTCCATCGCCCGCCCCATGCCCACTGTTCTTGGTAGGCGGATGGTGCCGCCATCGATAAGTGGAACACCCCAGCGCCGGCAATATACCCCAAATATTGAGCTTTCCTCTGCTACACGCATATCGGCAAGCAATGCTAGCTCTAACCCACCGGCTACAGAATAACCAGGGGTTGCAGCAATTAAAGGCTTTGAAAACTGCATACGGCTGGGGCCCATTGGACCATGGCCGCTGCCATCAGCCTCAATTTTTAAAACCCGATCCGGGTCGTTTAGGGAACTCAAATCGGCGCCGGCGCAGAAAACCCCGTTGTCACCCCAAAGGACGGCTACATGCTGATCGCCGTCAGCTTCGAATTCCATAAATGCCTCGCGCAACTCTTCGGCCATGAATCGATCAACCGCATTGCGTTTTTCCTTCCGATCCATAATGACCGTGGTTATTGGGCCTTCTTTTTCGATCCTTACATACATTGTTGGGGTACCTTCCTTGCTGGCGACAGAACATAGTGACTAATTATCTGCGCAGTGACCTTCATCGTTTGTTGAGCGGCGGCTCTTGACTAAATTTCTAACCACTTTACTTGAATTCGGAAGAAAAACCACAGAGCTGAAGATTGGTTGGCATTAAAATGGAATCAAATAAACCGAAATTGGCTATCGTCGGTACAGGAATGTCGGGTTTGGCATGCGCCGATGGTCTTGGGCAGCACTTTGAAATTTCCTTGTTTGATAAGTCGCGTGGTTTATCGGGAAGGATATCGACGCGGCGCGGAAAGGCTCATGCCTTTGACCACGGCGCACAATATTTTCGTGCAAAGACAGAATTATTTGCCAGTTGGCTGAAGCCCTTTGAGGGCAATGGCCATTTGCAGCCGTGGACACCCCGTCATGTTTATTTTGGGGCGGACGGCAGTCGAAAGGCGCATCGTGACGTTTCATCAAAGTTTGTTTTCGTATCGGGCATGAGCGCGATTGGCAAAGTATTGCTAGCCGACCGCCCTGACTGGAAACTTTATCTCGATTGTATGGTGGACTTGGTAACAGGTAATGCGGGCAAAATTTTTTTGCACTGCGGCGAAGAACGTTTTGGCCCCTTTTCTCACGTTGTCTTGGCTATGCCACCTCAACAGGTGCAGGCGTTGGTTACGCCGAATATCGCTTTTGCTGACGCTCTGAAGAGCGCCCAGATGATAGGCTGTCATTCGTTGATGTTAGGTTATCGCGACGAGGAGGCGCCCGATATGGACTGGGACTGTGCCCATTTTGAGGACGAAATACTTGGCTTTTCTGCAGTGAATTCAACCAAACCAGGTCGAAGCGGTGGCTTTGCGATTGTAGTGCAGACTAAACATCAATGGTCCGAGTTGCATATTGAAAACAACTTGGACACTGTTGGTTCAATAATGAAGGAGCGTTTTGAAACAATAACTGGGATTAAAACAGACGCTAGCGGTTATAATCGAGTGCATCGCTGGCGCTACGCATCGACCCAAACTGCCGCTGCCAGCGAGGGTAGCCCTTACTTGTTGGACAAAGCTACGGGGCTGTCTGCGACTGGTGACTGGTGCAGAGGCTCCAAAATCGAGGATGCTTTTTTGAGCGGTTCTGCATTAGCGGCCCATCTTGTCAGCCAATTAACCTGAAGCCAATTTTTAAGCTAAGAAGTAACAAAACGTCCTAATTTGTCCCACTTCGTATATTGCCTCTGATTTTAGGTTCAGTTTACGCTGATTTTGTATCTAGGAGATACAGATGACCCGTCTATTAACCATCATCGCGCTTCTGTTTGTTATGCCGGCTTGGGCGGGGCCTTTAAATTATCAGCTTTCTAAGCTATCTCCGACTGAAGAATGAGTGCGTGCGCACCTGGCTTTAGGCGTATTTGCCTTTTTGTCGTCAATCAACTCGTTGGCCATGCGATGATTGGCACGACTATGGCCCAACTCATCCTGTCGAACTGCCAGGACAACATCCCGCAGCCGTGCTGTCTGTGGAAGTTTATAGTAATCTTTGGCAATTTTTGGCGCGTTAATGTTCTCGACCTTGCCACTGTCTATGCAGTCTAGATATTCTGTGTAGCTAATGACGGCCTGTTCTTCAAAATAACCTATCATGCGGTGGGCCGTAGTAGGGAAAAACACATAAAGCACAAAGTAAAAGTGCCAGAATACAAATTGAGCGATAAGGATGAGCCAGCGCTCAAACAGATTGGGCTGCGCAATTTCGACAAAAATCATCAAATGCATTCTTTCATTTTCTGCTTCGGCAAGTAATTCACGTATCCAACCTTTCTCATCCTGTTGCATTTTACGCAGCGAAGTGAGATGCGTCCACATGCCAGCTACCATGCCTGGCACGCCTGCTACAGTCTCCAGGATAACAGCACGATGGCCATATCGTTTTGCGAAAAAAGCATCTGCAAAGAAACGCAAAAACAGCGTCATTGATAACGCTACGCGGTCAGAATTGGTATTTGGGACTCTATGTAAATCTTCCATGGCGATGAGTTACAACAAAACCCCGCCAATGTATGAGACAATATTGACGCAGAGACTAAAGTGTCGCATTGCGTGAGCATAAGCGTCATCTAGCCCGACAACGATAATAGCCCTCCGGCCAAAGCTTAAAAAGTTATGTTGCTAGAAGTTTATTAGAGCTCTTTTTTTTATCTTTCATTTTCCCCCACCGCTTGCATAGCAATGAATTTTTTTCATAGAAAAAAGAAAACGCAGCGTTCAGCTGCGTTTTCAGGACTTCCAGGAAGCGATTTGAGGACCTATGCCATAAATAGCATTTGCCCAAGTATATGCAGTTACTTTCCAATAACTGCAGGATTATCCATTATTATTTGAGCTTGAACTTCAGCCGATGGGTCTTTGCCTGCTTCATCAAAAAACTTTTCATTGTCTTCCCGACCTGCGTCCCACCAAGAACCCATAGCCGCCATATCGACCATTGAAACATTATAGCCAAAGCAGCCATTATAGCGACCGCCATAAACTTGGTAGGCTCGAACCGCGCTCGCGCCATGAGCCATATGCATGTCCTTCGCAATTGCCATACCTGCTTTTAAGTCGGCTAATCTACCTGGATGGGGGCGCCACATGTTAACCATTATAACGCCCTCGGATAGTGACGGAGATTCGTCAAAGCCTGGCATAACTTCGGCTATAAAACTGTCAACTGGAACAGCGGCAGCACTGTTTCCCAAAGCCATGAAGGCGTCCACCCATGTTGAAGATTGACGCATATTGGCTGTGGCCTCTGCAAAGGCAGTCATATTGGGAAACATGCTATTGATGAAAACCTCCGTCGTGCTGGTTCCCGAAATCGAAACCTTTATGCCGGCTTGAACACCATGGTCATGCATGACGCCGACCATGTTAGCCATGAGCCCAGTAAATTCGTTTGCGTGACCAGGATTGGCCGCAAAAACATTTGAAGATAAAATCATAATCTACTCCATTATTGCTCTAGGATTGTATAGCGTTCTTTGCGCCTTCATCATCATTGCAGGGGTGAATGTCCATTATCAGTGTGCCATCCCACTGCATCGCCTAGCTCGCAAGATTTTCTGGGCTGTCGGTTTCAATAATCACTACTCCCTGTTGACCATTGGCTGAATGATACCTAGCTAAAAGGTCCATCCCAAAAAAATTCTCCTCTTGAGTGGTCCATTGCTTTCTTGTTTCAGAGGCAGCGCCAGCGATAATTTGATAATAACACAGAAATTTCACTTCTATCTCCTATAGATGATTAGTTTACGGAATCAAAAAATTATGAATTGTTGGACTTTATGGGAACAAATAGAGGCATAATGCAGAAGGCTAGTGCGACTAGCCCAATTACCAATTGAAGCGGATTTCCCAGCAGGCTGAATTCAGGAACTGAGTTACCAATCCCCATCTGTTCAATAAACTCAAGCGATGTCGCTGGCAGGTCCACGCCATTTGCTGCAAATTGCTTCATTGAATAAGCATGGTTTTTAAGTTGCAAAGTAAAATTGGCACTGATTGTGATATAGTTCAAACTAACCGCTATGCCGAAGATTACAGCAAGCGCTTTGGCCACCAGATTGTCAGTTTCGCGTTCTACTAATACAGACGTTACCCGCATTCCTACCCAAAGCAAAAATGACGAAGCAATGAAGCCTAAGCCCATAGCTTGATAAATTCCCGCGTAAAAAATGTTAGTTTCTGCAAAGGACATGTTTCTCTCC
>CAJXCG010000005.1 GCA_913051715.1 uncultured Rhodobiaceae bacterium | reverse complement strand
GCCGGCCGCATTGACCGGTGTGATGGGCGGCGAATCTGCCGCCGGCACCATGGAAACCGTGGCTCTGGCAAGTGCCAAACGCCGCGGCGTTGAACCGGATATGGAAGCGCTGGCAAAACAGCGCGCGGCGATTGTCGAAATTTTCAATTCGCAGGAAGACGCTTTCTACACATCCGGTCGGATGCTGGACAACGGCATTATCGACCCGCGCGATACTCGCAATGTGCTTGGCTTTTTGCTGGGCACAATATGGGAACGCAAAAACCGTACACTGCAACCCAATGCCTTCGGCGTTGGTCGTATGTAAACCAATTTGCCGAAGAGGAACAAGATATGAGCGCGCCGGAAACCCAAACCATTGATTTTGAACTGGATGCTGATTGGGCAACTCTATGGCTGAACCGCCCCGATGCCCGCAATGCCATGTCGGATGAACTGGTGGCGGATTTGCGCGCGCAACTGGCCTATATCGCTACGCGCACGGATATTCGCGGGCTGACCATCCGTGGTCGCGGCGATGCGTTTTGCGCGGGCGGCGATTTGAAAGGGTTCAAAAATAATTTTCAGTCTGAACGCTCGCTCGAAGACGTGATTGGCGACAGTTCGAAAATGGGGGGCTTTTTTCTCGCTGTACGCTCCATGCCGCAGGTCGTTGTGTTTTTACTGCATGGCGCGGCGATGGCCGGCGGGCTGGGCATGGCGTGTGCTGGTGATATTGTGATTGCCGCCAAAGACACAAAAATGGGTTTGACCGAAACCTCAATCGGTGTCGTGCCGGCCCAGATCGGGCGCTATATCGTCGAGCGTGTGGGCGAATTTAAGGCGCGTTATATCATGCTGACCGCCAAGCCCTTCACCGCCCTTGAAGGCGCTGATATGGGGCTGGTGGATTTTCTGGTCGATGATGTCGCTGCAGCCGAGGCGGTCGAGGCCGACATAAAAGCCGATGTGCGCCGCTGCGCGCCCATGGCAAATGCGGCCACCAAAAAGCTGCTCGAACAAAACAAGGTGCTGGGTGCTCACGAGATGATCCGTTACGCGGGCGAATTATTTGCCGAGGCCGTTAAAAGCGATGAAGGGCGCGAGGGCGTGGCGTCGTTCCTCGAAAAACGTAAACCGAATTGGACGCAAGACTAGGAGCCGGCGGCATGGGGCGTATTCGTAAATTATTGGTTGCCAATCGCGGCGAGATTGCCTGCCGTGTGATGCGGACGGCGCGCGATCAGGGCATTGCCACGGTCGCGGTGTATTCCGAAGCCGATGCCACTGCACCGCATGTGTTGATGGCGGATGAAGCCGTGCTGATCGGGCCGGGCCCGGTGGGTCAGTCATATTTGGTGCCGGAAAAAATTCTGGCAGCGGCGGCTGAAACCAAGGCCGATGCCGTGCATCCGGGCTATGGCTTTTTGTCGGAAAACGCCGAATTTGCCGCAGCGGTAGAGGCCGCGGGCCTGATTTTCGTCGGCCCAACCGCCGAAGCGATTGACCTGATGGGCAATAAGGCAGCCGCCAAGCGCCGAATGATCGAGGCCGGTGTGCCGTGCGTGCCGGGCTATGAGGGCGAGAGCCAAGAAGACACAATGCTGATTGCCGAGGGCGAAAAAATCGGCTTTCCGATTATGGTGAAGGCCGCTGCCGGGGGCGGGGGGCGTGGCATGCGTCTCGTTGAGGCGGCTGACGGGTTGCCCGCGGCCATTACGACGGCGCGCTCGGAAGCGGAAAATGCGTTTGGTTCCGGCGAACTTATTTTGGAAAAGGCGATCGTCAAGCCGCGCCATGTCGAGGTGCAGGTATTTGCCGACAGCCATGGCAATGTCATTCATCTGGGCGAGCGTGATTGTTCGGTGCAGCGCCGCCACCAAAAAGTTATTGAAGAAGCGCCGTGTCCGGTGATGACGCCGGATTTGCGCGATGCCATGGGGCATGCCGCTGTTGAAGCAGCGCGCTCGATCGATTATCGCGGGGCGGGCACGGTCGAATTTCTGCTGGATGTCAGCGGCGAATTTTATTTCCTCGAAATGAACACGCGGTTGCAGGTTGAACATCCCGTGACCGAAGAAGTGACGGGGCTGGACCTCGTGGCGCTGCAACTGCACGTAGCCGAGGGTGGCGAACTTGACCTGGCTCAAGAAGAGGTGTTTCTCGACGGCAGTGCCATTGAAGTGCGCTTATATGCCGAAGATCCGGCCAATAAGTTTCTGCCCTGCACAGGGCTTGTGAATTTTTTCCAGACCCCCATGCGAGACGGTGTGCGGGTTGATGCCGGCATTGAGGCGGGTCAGGAAATATCACCGTTTTACGATCCGATGATCGCCAAGATCATCACCTATGGCGAAACGCGCGAAGTGGCGCGCAAGCTAATGGTCGATGTGTTGCGCGAAACAGCGCTTTTCGGCGTCCGCACCAATCGCGATTTTTTAATCGCGTGCCTTGAAAATGACCGTTTCGCCGATGGCGTATTTTCCACAGCTTTCATTGCCGAGGAATTTGGCGCGGCAGGTTTTTCCGAGCCGCACACAGCGCCGCATGATTTGGCAGTTTTGGGCGTACGCCATTATTTGTTGGATCGCGGCGCGGCGATGGAGAAATCGTTAAACGTGCCCGATGCCCTGCTTGGGTTTACCGCCAATGAGGAGTTGTACACGAGCTATCTTTTGGCTTGTGGCGAGGAAACCTATCGCGTGATTGTGCGCGGGCAAAAAGACGGCAGCTTTGTTGTCACTGTCGATGATGAGACGCTGAGCGTCGCCGTTCGGCGCAGTGCGGGCGCGCGCGTGGAAATGCTTGTTGATGACCGGACACTTGCCAGCACAGCGCATTTATCCGGCGACACATTGTATGCGCTTGTCGGCGGACGCGGGCTAACATGTGTTAATCTGCTAGCGAAAACCCGCAGCAGCGACGATGGCGGCGACGGACGCCGCGTGTTGGCGCCAATGCATGGGCGCGTTGTGGAGATTTTTGTCGGAGCAGGCGACGCTGTCCAAAAAGGCGACAGATTGGCGATCATCGAGGCGATGAAAATGCAGCATGATATCATTGCCGAAATTGACGGTTCGGTTGATGATCTGTTGATCGATGTCGACCAGCAGGTCGGCGCGGATGATTTGATGATTACGATAGCAGCCGAGGATGAATAGGGGATCTTATGTTGAATGAAGCACGTGATTTTATGGCCGAGTCCGACGCTCTCTACGCCATAATGAAAGACTTGAGCGATGATGATTACGCGGCGCCGACCCAGTTTAAAGGCTGGACGTTGAACGATGTGCTGGAACATCTTCACATGTGGAACTGGGCGGCTAATGAGTCTTATATCGATGAAGAAAACTTCGTGAAGTTTGTTGCTGATGTGATGAATGATGTGCAGGGCGGCAGTCTCAAAATATTTGAGCGAAAATGGATCGACGGCCTGGCGGGGCGTGAGCTTCTGGAAACATGGCACGCCTTTTACACCGACATGGCGGCGCGGTTTGAGCAAGTTGACCCGAAAATGCGTCTAAAATGGGCCGGGCCTAGCATGAGTGCTCGCTCGTCCATTTCGGCGCGGCTGATGGAAACATGGGCGCATGGGCAAGAAGTGTTTGACCATTTGGGCGTGGTGCGCGTCGATGGCGACCACATAAAAAGCATTGCTGTTTTGGGCACCAATACTTTTGGTTGGACTTATGCCACGCGCGGTGAAACACCTGCTGGCCCGATGCCCTATGTGCGCCTAACAGCACCCTCCGGCGATATTTGGGAGTTCGGCGAACCCTCAACAGAGGAATTCGTGGCAGGCGCGGCGACAGAGTTCTGTCAGGTGGTGACACAGGTGCGTAATATTGCCGATACGCAGTTGGATGTGGTCGGGCCGATTGCGACCGACTGGATGTCGAAGGCACAATGTTTTGCCGGTGGCCCGGAAACACCGCCGGCGCCGGGAACACGATTTACAAAAACCAAGTAACACAAAAGGAGATAACAATGCCCGCCACTCAAGAGCACGCCGCCAGCGCCTCTGTAAACGCTATTGAACCTCGCCATAACTGGACACGGGACGAGGCCGAGGCTTTGTTCGCCCTGCCGTTCAATGATTTGATATTTCAGGCTCAGATCGTGCATCGGCAATGGTTTGATCCAAATGAGGTGCAAAAAAGCACGCTTTTGTCGATCAAGACCGGCGGGTGTCCTGAAGATTGTGGCTATTGCAGCCAAAGCGCGAAGTTCGAAACCGGCATCAAGGCGACCAAGCTGATGGATGTGGATGCGGTGTTGGAGGGCGCACGCCGCGCCAAAGCCAGCGGCGCCTCCAGATATTGCATGGGCGCGGCATGGCGTTCGCCGAAAGACCGCGACATTGACGTCGTGGTCGAGATGATTAAGGGTGTGCGTGCGATGGGCATGGAAACCTGTATGACATTGGGTATGCTGACGCCGGACCAGGCCGGACGGCTTAAGGAAGCCGGGCTTGATTATTACAATCATAATGTCGATACGTCGGAAGAGTTTTACGGCGAGATCATCACCACGCGCAATTTTGAAGACCGTATCGAAACCATCCGTCACGTGCAGGATGCAGGCATTAATGTGTGTGCGGGTGGTATTTTGGGCATGGGGGAGGAGATTGGCGATCATGCCAGCATGCTGGTCACTTTGGCGAACCTCAGCCCGCAACCCCAATCTGTGCCGATCAACATGCTGATACCGATTGCCGGCACGCCGTTGGGCGAGGCCGAGGCGGTTGATCCCTTGGACTTTGTAAGTTGCATTGCCGTTGCGCGCATTATGATGCCGAAATCCGTAGTCCGGCTGTCGGCGGGGCGCGAGTGGATGACGGATGAAACCCAGGCTCTATGTTTTCTGGCGGGTGCCAATTCGATATTCATTGGCGAGGCGCTCTTGACGGCCGCCAATCCGGAACTGTCAAAAGACGAAAAGCTGTTTCGCCGTTTGGGCCTAAAGCCAATGCCGGCGCATGCGTGCCCATCGGCGATTTAGAGCCGGTTAATAGGCTTATTCAAAGACCGCAATAAGTTGCATGGCATCCATGATGCGGGTGCCGTCAGCGTTCCAGACATGCATGATTTGTGAGGCATAGCCATTGCTGGCATGTTTAGAAAATGTGTTCAGCAACCACCAGCCATCGCGCGTTTGTGGCGCGTCGACCAGCATATTGATATTCCAGTTCATTGAACTGATCCCGCGCACAGATTTCATCATACCGAGCACGGCGGGCGGCGGCGCATCGCCGAGTGCGATAAGCGGAACAATGCCGTCGCGCGCGCGTTCATCTTTGTGACGAAACCAAATCAGATTATCGGCTTCTGCATCGCCTGTCATGGGCATGGATAATTTCAAGGCGCGGGCCTCGAAATGTTTCATGAACACGGGCACGCGGTCGTTCCAGGCAAGGGTCGGTAATTGCTCGGGCGCGCTCACGTCATCGCGGCGCGGATAATGCGCTTGCAATGCCATGTCGCGATTGATGCCAAAAGTGAAAATCGCGCGCCCCGCCAAGGCATCGTCGCCGGTGAGCTGCGCCTCAATCGTGACCGTGTTTTTGCCCCGCCGCAAAAGCTCAGACGACACTTTGAGCCGACCCGATGCCGGGCCGACAAAATTAATCTGAATGGTACGCAAAGGCGGCAGATCTTCATGGGCGTCGTGTACCGCCGCCAACATCAGCGCGCCGGTCAAACCGCCATAGGCGGTGCGCCCTTGCGTCCATCCGTCTGGTGTGTCGATTTCGGCACTGGGGCGATGGTTCAAAAACTGGTCAATCAGGCGGGAAAATTCCATATCAATCTCTGGGGTAAGCGCTATTCGGTTCAGATGCTATGCGGCGGCGTCCAATACGGCGCAACACAAGGATATTTTTTGACCTATGTCAAACCTGTCAAACCGATCCGCCATCAAGACCTGCGGCATGCATGAGCGCGCGCCGGGCTGAACGGTCTTTTTTTAGCGCATATTCGCGCGCCATGGCTTCGCCGCGCGTTTTGAATACTTCGCTGTGGATGAGCCGCCATTGCCGCCCGCGTGTCGATTTGGCTCCCGTGCCCGCATTATGCGCGGCGAGGCGCTTTTCCAGATCGGTGGTCCAGCCGACATAGCTGCGCGTTTGGCCGGCATCGCAGGTCGCAATGAGGTAGACGTAATTGGGCGTGGGATGATGCGGTTTCAACCCACGCGGCGGGGAAACATGGCCGGCGCTGGTGGGTTTATCTGCCATGGGGTCAATATATGACTTTACAGGGTTTTTGAAAGTGTCTAATCACCAGCCTATTACGGGAGTGTTCTATGTCTGAAGCACAAAATACTGTGGCGTTGCCGTCCCATCCCGAAATCGAACGTGCCGATGCGTTGTATGGTGTTTCGCGCTGGGGTGGCGGGTTTATCCGAATTCTGGAAAATGGTCATATCGGTCTGGTGCATCCCGACCGTCCCGATGCGGTGCCGACCGATCTCATGCATATTATTGACAGCCTGAACGAGCGCGGCATTACCGCGCCAGTGCTGCTGCGGGTAGCCGATTTTATTTCGTATCGCATCGACCAGATCAATGCGCTGTTCGCGGCAGCCATTGAGGAACAAGGCTATAAAAACCGTTATCAGGGCGTTTTTCCGGTCAAGGTTAATCAGCAAGCACAAGTTATTGACCGCATTGTGGACTATGGCAGGCCGCATGATTTTGGCCTTGAGATCGGCTCCAAAGCCGAACTTCTGATTGCGCTGGCGCAAGATTTGGGGCCGCGCGCCGCGCTGATTTGCAATGGTGTCAAAGACGCCGAATTTGTGCGCCTCGCCCTGATGTCGCAACGCCTCGGTTTTAATGTGTTTATCGTGCTGGAAAGCCCGCGCGAGGTTGATCTGGTTTTGCGCGAGGCCGATGCATTGGAGGTGCGCCCGCAACTTGGCATCCGCATCAAGCTCACCCACAAGGTGAGCGGTAATTGGGCAGCGTCCAGCGGTGACCGCTCAACCTTCGGCATGAGCATTGCCCAAGTCATGGATGTGGTCGATGCGCTGCGCGCGCGCCACTATCTCGACTGCCTGAAATTGCAGCACAGCCATTTGGGCAGTCAGGTGCCGAATATTATCGAGATCCGCATGGCGGCTCAGGAAGCGTGCCGATTTTTCATTGAAATATCGCGCGAGGGTGCACCGCTTGAATTTCTGGATCTGGGCGGCGGTCTGGGGGTTGATTATACCGGCGAACATCGCGCGGCGGAAAACTCCACCAATTACACATTGTCCGAATATTGTCTGAACATTGTCGAAACCGTGCGCTATGCCATGGATGAGGCCGAGATGGAGCATCCGGTCATTATCACCGAAAGCGGGCGCTCGTGCGTGGCGCAATCTTCCATGCTGCTGTTCAACGTGCTGGAGGCGACGCGCTATGACAGCCCGGAGCCGGTTTGGGCGCATCCTGACGATCACATGATCCTCAAAAACATGCTCAATATTGAAAGCTATTTGAACGCCGAGCGTGTGCATGAATGTTGGAATGATCTGGTTTTTTACCGCAATGAAATGCGTGCGCTGTTAAAGACCGGGCAGGTCAGCTTGCGCGAGACGGCCAAAGCCGAGCGCGTGCACTTATATCTCATGAACCGCATCAAAACGCTGCTGGCCGGTGTCGAGGGCGATAATGATGAGATGGAATTGGCTGTTCAGCAGGCGGCGGATATTTATCACGGCAATTTTTCTTTGTTCCAAAGCTTGCCGGATGTCTGGGCCATCGACCAGTTGCACCCGATCGCGCCGCTGCATCGCTTGCGTGAAAAGCCCACACGCCGCGCTGTCATCAGCGATATTACGTGCGACAGCGACGGTAAGATCGACCGTTTCGTGCTCGGCGACGGTGTGGCGAAAACCCTGCCCGTGCATGCGCTTAATGCGGCGAGTGACTATTATCTGGGCGTGTTTTTCGTTGGCGCCTATCAAGAAACGCTGGGCGATCTGCATAATTTATTCGGCGATACCAATGTGGTGACGGTCGAATTGCAAAGCGATGGCCGGTTTGAGCTGATGCACGAACAAGAAGGCGATACGGTCGCGGAAGTTCTGACTTATGTCGAATACGAACCGCGTCGGCTGGTTGACGGGTTCAAGGCGATTGTCGAGCGTGCCGTGCATGACGGTGCCATAAGCGCGCGCGATCGGCGCGCGATGATTGACGCCTTCAAAGATAGTATTCATGGCTATACTTATTTTGAGCATTAAAGATAGCGGAGGTGCGGCGTGACGCGCAGTTTGGTTATCGGCGCTGGCGGCGTCGGGTCGGTTGCTGTCCACAAAATGGCGATGTGTCCGGATGTTTTCGGTGATATTTTGCTGGCCAGCCGACGTGTTGCCAAATGCGATGAAATAGCCCAAAGCGTGGCCAAGCGTTTTGGTGTGAAAATTGAAACGGCGGAGCTTGATGCCGACGTTACGCAAAATACGGTCGATCTGATCGCACGGTTCAACCCGGATCTCGTGGTCAATTTGGCGCTGCCCTATCAAGATCTCGCTATTATGGATGCCTGTCTCGAGACGGGCGTTGATTATCTGGACACGGCAAATTACGAACCGCGCGACGAGGCAAAGTTCGAGTATCACTGGCAATGGGCCTATCATGAACGCTTTGTCGAGCGCGGCATCATGGCGCTGTTGGGCAGCGGTTTTGACCCAGGCGTTACAAATGTTTTTACCGCCTATATCGCCAAGCATTATGTCGAGGATATGCACACGCTGGACATTCTGGATTGCAATGGCGGCGATCACGGCCAGCATTTTGCGACCAATTTCAATCCCGAGATTAATATTCGTGAGGTCACCGCGCCCGCGCGCCATTGGGAAGCGGGCGGCTGGGTGGAAACGCCAGCCCTATCGCACCGCGAAACTTTCGATTTTCCCTCAGTTGGCGCGCGCAATATGTATCTCATGTATCACGAAGAACTGGAATCGCTCACCAAGCATTTTCCTGCGCTTGAACGCGCCCGGTTTTGGATGACCTTTGGTGACGCCTATCTGACGCATTTGGAAGTTCTGCAAAATGTCGGCATGACAGCGATTGAGCCGGTTATGTATGAGGGGAGGGAGATCATTCCCTTGCAGTTTTTGAAAGCGGTGTTGCCCGACCCCGGCGACCTCGGCAAAACCACCACGGGGAAAACGTGCATAGGCAATATTGTGTCGGGCCAACATGCCAGTCAGCCGCGCACGGTTTACCTCTATAATGTGTGCGACCACGAAGCGTGTTTTGCCGAAGTGGGCAGTCAGGCGGTCAGCTACACAACGGGCGTGCCGGCCATGATCGGGGCGACATTGATGTCGAACGGCACTTGGCGCAAGCCCGGCGTTTTCAACCTTGAACAACTCGACCCGGACCCGTTTATGGAACTTTTGACCAAACACGGTCTGCCCTGGCAGGTGACAGAATTGTCAGCGCCGTTGGATTTTTGACCATGATGCCAACCCAATCAGCCGGCGCGGGCCGCTTTGCCGATTTTGACCTGACGCGGGTGCCCAGCCCGTGTTTCGTGGTCGATGAGGTGGCATTGGCGCACAATCTTGCCATTTTGCAAGCGCTGGGCACTGCGGCCAATGCAAATATTTTGCTGGCGCTCAAGGCATTTTCCATGTGGGAACTGGCCCCGCTCATCAGCGCGCATCTCGACGGGTGTTGCGCGTCGGGTCTTTGGGAAGCCAAACTTGCGCGCGCGCGGTTTGGCGGCCATGTCAGCACCTATGCACCGGCTTTTAAGTCTGATGAAATTGCCGAGATCGCGCATTTGTCTGACCATGTTATCGTCAACACCGCGCAACAGGCAGCGCGCTTTGGCGCGCAGATTGGTGCGGCTCAGGCCGAGCTGGGCTTGCGCGTGAACCCGATGCATTCGGAAGGGCAAGTGGCAAAATACGACCCGTGTGCCCCCGGCTCACGGCTCGGCACGCCGCTGCCGCAGCTTGAGGGCACCCTGCCGGAAATGGTACGCGGTCTGCATATCCATACTTTGTGCGAGCAGGATTTTGCGCCGCTGGCGCGCACGGTAGACGCGCTGGTTCCGTTTCTGGATAAGGTGGCGGCGCAATTAAACTGGCTCAATCTGGGGGGCGGGCATTTGGTCACCCGCCCAGATTATGAGCGCGAGGCGCTTGGCGAACTTATAAATGCGCTGACCCACAAATATGGTGTGCGGGTATATCTCGAACTGGGTACTGCCGTCGCCTTTGACGCGGGCATTCTGGTCGGCGAGGTGCTGGACGTCATGGAAAATGACGGGGCTGTTGCGGTGCTGGATGTCTCTGCCACCTGCCACATGCCGGATGTTTTGGAAGCGCCATATCGTCCGGCCTTGCGCGATGAGCAGGCCGATGGTGACGGCGTGCGCCTTGCCGGGCCTAGCTGTTTGGCAGGCGATGTTATCGGCACTTATGGCTTCAGCGCGCCGCCGCAGCCCGGCGATCGGCTGGCTTTTCTTGATCAGGCACATTATTCCATGGTGAAAACCACGACGTTCAACGGCGTACCCCTGCCGGCACTTGCTGTATGGAACAGCGACACGGATGCTTTGCGGGTCGTGCGCGCGTTTGATTATGCCGATTTTGAGGGGCGTTTGTCATGAGCCGGATATCTGCGGATCAATTTTTGGGCGAAGAGCTTGCGGCGTCGGAAAACATGCGCGATACGGCGCGCTTTGAGGTGGTGCCGTGTGGTCTGGAGGCATCGGTTTCCTATGGCACGGGCACCGCGCATGGCCCATCGGCCATTATCGCAGCCAGCCATCAGCTTGAAAGGCTGGTTTATGATGGCGAGCCGTGCCGCGAGGGAATTTTTACCCACCCGCCTGTAAATTGCGCTCAAGCTGTCGATGGGGTCATGCAGGATTTGCGTTATTTGACAGGCGAGATTGCGCGGCGCGGGCATGTTCCGGTCACGCTAGGCGGCGAACACAGCATCAGCTATGGCGCCGTTATGGGGGTTGTCGATGCGGTTGGCCCAGTCGGGCTTATCCATGTTGACGCGCATGCAGATTTTTGCGACGCCTATCAGGGACATAAATTTTCCCATGCCAGTGTCATGCATTTGCTGGCGGGCGAGGGGTTGGCCATGGTGTCGTTTGGCGTGCGCGCGCTGTCGGCCGAAGAAGATACAGCGCGCCAAGCCCATGGCGTCATAACACATGATGCGCGTCAGTTAATGCGCGACGACACGCACGCTATAACGCTTCCGGATGATTTTCCCGAAAACGTCTATATCACCTTTGATCTCGACGGCCTCGACCCGTCCGTTCTGCCCTCAACCGGCACGCCGGTACCCGGCGGCCTTGGGTTTTATCAGGCGCTCGATCTGGTTGAAAGTGCAGCATGCGGGCGCTGCGTCAAAGGCATTGATGTGGTGGAACTGGCTCCCGTTTCGGGCCAGCCGGTCAGCGATTTTACGGCTGCCCTGATCAGTTATCATTTGATGCGTATTGCGCTGGGCGATTAGGCCATTTAACGCGCAGCCTAAACCAGTAACCCCCGACAGTCGAAACTGCCGGTGGCGATATGTAGGGAGAGACATATCCAACTTGCAGTTTCAATATAGGCGCGTGAAGGTTAATTAACGGTAAATGCAGAAAGAAAAATTTTGACGCTTTTTGCGACGTATCGTCAATCAGGCGGATTTTTGCAATTCGAGCATTTCGCCCATTTTTTCCCATAATTTATTGACCGCTTTGACCGGGCGCACCATGACTTTGAAGTCGGTTATCTGGTCGTCTGCGTCCCAGCTGACAATATCGACGCCATTGACCTCAATGCCATCCACAACACTTGAAAATTCAAGCATGGCTTGGCCGTCGCCAAAAATCTCGCGCGTATAGGTAAATTGCGTATCGTCGAATACAGAAGTTGCGGCGGTGAGATACATCATCACTTTGGCTTTGCCGATTTGCGGCGTATGCACAACCGGCGAATGAAAGATCGCGTCGTCGTGGAGTATCTCAGGCAGTGTCGACACATCGCCTGTATGCATCACATGATGCCAATTTTCAATTGCCCGTGGCCGCATTTTTTTGTCTCCTGTGTATCCGCCGCTAGTTTAAACGCTACGAAAAAAAACAGGCCCGCACAAGGCGGGCCTGCTCACTTTTTCTGTTTTGATTAAGCTGAGGCTTCTTCAGAAGTAGCAGCTGCCCAGATCATCAGACCAAAAGCGATTTTGTTGACGAAATCAGCAATGTTGTAGATGCCGTTTAGCGATGCGGCGTCTACTGAGCCTGTCAGGTACCCAAGCACATAACCAAGCGGGTATATAGACCAACCTACTAGTACAATTAGGCGCATAGCGCTAAATGCACTTTGGACAGCAGGCGATGTGGTCGCGGCGTTCTTCCCAGCTTCCCCTGCAAAAATAAAGTAGAGGATATATACCCAGCCAGCCATTCCGATGACAAAGCCGATCGTTGCGTCGATCACTCCAATTTCGCCGAAATAACCGCCCAGAAGCATGACCAGCGTACCGACGAGCAGATGCCAGAAGATTCTGCTAGTTGCAGCTCCAACTGCAGCAAGGATCAAATAAAATTCGATCATTTGAAGTGGAACGGTAATCAGCCAGTCAATGTAACGGTAGACGGTCGGTGACTCGCCCGTCGTTGCCCAGACTTCACGCATATAAAAGTAGTGAACTGCTGCGACTAAGGTAACCAAAGCTGCAACGAGCAGCGATACGCCCCACTTCCCGCCAACACGGCGAGCTTCCGCATAGAAGAAAACAGTTGAGGCGACCATCGCAATGGATATCAGCCAGAAAGAAATCCCGACATAATCGTCCGACTGCAGATTAGCAGCAGACGCCAATGTCGGCATCATGGCGAAGACAGCAGCTGCAGCAGCGGTCTTCCAGTTTTTCAAAATAGTCGTCATGACGGTACTCCCTTATTCAGACAATAAGAGGTTAATGCGACATTTTGGCATGGCAAGACAAAATATAAGTTTTTAGAAAAAAAATTTCTTTACATAGTAAATGTACTGATGACTTAAGTTATGTAAATAAAAGTGATTTTCCAGAAAAATTGAAATTTCTGCCGATTTCGGCAGCTTGATACAGCAAAACTGACGGTTCGCCGCCACGCCAAACGCTCACGGCCATGCCAAAGGCAGACAGGCGAGTAACCCTAAATGGGGCAGAATGCCCGTCAAAAGTGGCAATTAGTGATGATGATGACGCTTGGCTTCGGCTTTTGCGGGAACCGCAATGTCGGTCGTGACAGCCGGTGCGTTTTCAAATCTAAAGGTGAGGCGCAAGGGCATTTTGTCTTGTTTGCGAAGCAGATCAAAAACCATCAAATGATGTCCGCCCGAAGTGAGAAGCAAATCTTCGCCTGGGGCAAGAGAAAATCCCGTGACGCGGCGCATCCGCATCACATTGCCCTGCAATTCATGGGTGTGCAGTTCGATCCGCGCATCGGGGCTTTCCACCGCAATCAGCTGATCGGGCACCGCGCCCTGATGCGTTAGCCGTCCGAATATCACGCCCGGACGTTCGCCAATGCCCGGGCGGAATTCCAGCTCTTGAACAATAATGTCAGCCCTTGCGGGAACGACAAAAGCAAAAAGTGCCAGTGTGACCGCCCATATAATTTGCGACATGGAAACGATCCTTTTTTTTATTCAGCCGCGTTATTCATTTCAGATTGGTCGAGCTGGGTAAAAGCATAATCATCGGGGTTGATGCGCTGTGTCGCCTCTTCATAAATATATGTAAAGTCGGGCCAGTTATTGGTGACCTTACCGCTCTCATTTTTGTACCAGCTATCGCAGTCCTTTTCCCAAACGGATGTCTCGAGGCGCGCCTTTAGATAGTCGGCAAACTCCGCCATACGCTCGCTTTTCAGATCCATCGCCGCCGCGCGACTTGAGATCAGCGTCTTCACGGCATCGACAATATAGTTGACCTGACACTCGATCATGAAAATGATCGAATTGTGCCCCAGATTGGTATTGGGGCCGTAAAGCATGAAGAAATTCGGGAATTTGGGCATGGTGATGCCGAGAAACGCCTCGGCACCTTGCTGCCAAGACGTGTTCAGGTCAGCGCCCTTCGCGCCCGAAATTTCCAGCGGTGCCAGAAAGTCGGTCGACTCGAAACCGGTCCCCCAAATGATCACGTCGTAATCATGTTGCTGGCCGTCAACGGTTTCAATGCCCGTTGCATTGATGCATTTGATACCCGCCGTTTCGACCGAAACATTTTCGCGGTGCAGGGCCGGATAATAATCGTCGGAAATCACCACCCGCTTGCACCCCACGGGGTAATCGGGTTTCAAAATTTCGCGCAAATGCGGGTCGGTAACTTGCGCGTCGAAATGGCTTTCCACCTGATCGAGAATGGTGCTGGTCATGTTGAGGGCATTGACGAGAAATTTGGTTTTCTTAACCTCGTTGAAAGCGGTGAAATTGCGTTCCAGCGACCAGTAGATCAAGCCCCGAATAAATTTGCGATAGCCCGGAATATATTTGAACATGGCCTTTTGAAACGCCGAATAAGGCTCGTCATTGCGCGGTACCACATGGCAGGGGGAGCGCTGGAATACGGCGAGATGGCCCGCAACTTTGGCAACTTCGGGAATAAATTGTGCGGCCGAGGGGCCATTGCCGATAACCGCCACGCGTTTGCCGGTCAGGTCAACATCGTGTTGCCATTCGGCGGAGTGGAAAATCGGGCCTTGGAACGTATCCTTGCCGGCAATTTCGGGCACTTTTGGCCGGTTCAACTGGCCCAGCGCCGTGACGACAATATCGGTTTCCAGCACCCCGCCCGAAATGGTCTCAAGCTGCCATTTGGAGCGGGCTTCGTCATATTTCGCCTGTTTGATTTCCGTGTTGAAGCGGGTTTTGTCATACAGCCCGTATTTTTTGGCAAGGCCGGTGAGGTAGCCATAGATTTCGCTGCGCGCGGGAAATGTGCGCGTCCAGTCGGATCGGCCCTCGAAAGAATAGGAATAAAAGTGCGATGGAACGTCGCACGCGCATCCCGGATATGTATTGTCGCGCCACGTGCCGCCGATATCATGGGCTTTTTCAACGATCTCGTAAGATGTTATGCCAGCGCGTTCGAGTTGCATGGCCATGCAAATGCCACCAACCCCGCTGCCGATAATGGTTATATGCGGTGTCTGACCACTCTGATTGGTAATGCTGCTCATAGCTTAACTCCCCCCTGAGATATCTAGTTTATGCACAAACTAATTAATCGCAAGCCGCTATTTTACCGCGGGGTCAGCGCGGGGTCAGCGCGCTAAATTTACTGTTTACGTGTGCATAAATTTGTTTAAAGTTTTTTTAAGGGAGGGACTTAATCATGGCACATCCGACTTTGAATCAAAAGCAGGCGACGATTGTAAATGTGATCGCGCTGGGCGCTATCGCAGCATTGGCGCTGGTGGGCGTCCTCAAATCAACGCCGCTTGAGCGTTCTGAGGCCGATGCCCCGATCCAGGCGGCGGCGAGCACAAATGTCGGGCTTATTGATACCCAACGTATATTGGCGGCCGACGAGACCCCCGGAGATTGGTTGGCTTATGGGCGTGATTATGGCGAACAGCGTTTTTCTCCGCTGACGCAAGTTAACAAGCAGTCGATCAAGGATCTGGAACTTGCCTGGTCGTTCGACATGTTTACCAATCGCGGCCTTGAGGCTTCCCCCATCGTGGTTGACGGCATTATGTATATGACCGGATCTTGGAGTGTGGTTTTTGCCGTTGATGCCAAGACCGGCGAGGAAATTTGGTCGTATGACCCGGAAGTGCCGGGCGACTGGGCGCGCAAAGCGTGTTGCGATGTCGTCAATCGCGGCGTGGCGGTTTATGAAGGCGCTGTCTATATCGCCACACTGGACGGCTATCTCGTGTCGCTCAATGCCGAAACGGGCGAGGTGATTTGGCGCATCAACACAATTATTGACCGCACCCGCGCATATACGATCACGGGTGCTCCGCGCGTCGCCAATGGCCGCGTATTCATTGGCAATGGCGGCGGTGAGTACGGCGTGCGTGGCTATGTATCGGCTTATGACACGAAAACCGGCGATTTGGACTGGCGCTTCTTCACCGTGCCCGGCGATCCCTCAAAGCCGTTTGAACACCCCGAAATGGAAGTCGCGGCATCGACTTGGAAGGGCGGCGAATGGTGGAAAATCGGCGGCGGCGGAACGGTCTGGAATTCGATCGTTTATGACGCCGAAACCGACACGGTATTTTTGGGGGTTGGCAATGGCTCACCCTGGACGCGCACCATCCGGTCTCCGGGCGGCGGCGATAATCTGTTTTTGTCGTCCATCGTTGCCGTCGATGCCAATACGGGCAAAATGCGCTGGTACTACCAGACCACGCCCGGCGATAATTGGGATTATACAGCCGTGCAAGACATGATGCTGGCCGATCTGGAAATCGACGGCAAAATGCGAAAAGTCATTATGCAGGCGCCTAAAAACGGCTTCTTCTATGTGCTCGATCGGCAAACCGGCGAATTGCTGCGTGCCAACCCTTATGTCACGGTAAATTGGGCGTCGCATATTGATATGGAAACCGGACGCCCGGTTGAAAACCCGGATAAGGATTTTTTGACCGGCGACTCGCAATGGATTTTGCCCGGGCCGCTTGGCGGGCATAACTGGCAGTCCATGTCGTTCAACCCAAACACAGGATTGGTGTATATTCCCGCTCTCGAAAACCCGCTGGTGTTTGATGTCGAACATGATTTCAAGGCAACGGGTCGGTTCAAATATATTGAAGGCGGCTGGAATACCGGCGTCGAGTTCGGACGGCTGATGGAATTGCTGGGCGAGCACCCCGACCTGCCGGCAGGCAAGGGCTATATCATGGCGTTTGACCCGCTGACGGGCAAAACGCACTGGACGCGCGAGCATGGCACGCACTGGAACGGGGGCACGTTGTCGACGGCGGCCGATCTGGTTTTTCAAGGAAATGGCGATGGTTATTTCGTCGCTTATGACGCGCAAAATGGCGATGAACTGTGGAAGGTCAATACCTATACCAGCATCATCGCGCCGCCCATTACCTACGCCGTGGGCGGCGAGCAATATGTTGCCATTCAAGTTGGCTCCGGCGGTGCCGCCGGCCTGACGGAGGGTGATCTGGCAATGCCGGCCTCCGCCAAATATGGCAATTTTGGCCGCATGCTGGTGTTCAAACTCAATGGCGGTTTGTCGATTGACGAGCCGGAGCATTGGGCGCGCGAAATTCCCGAGCCGCCGATTGTCGAGGCGTCTGCGGCCCAGATCCAACTGGGCGGCGAGCTATATGGCGAGGTTTGTGCTTTTTGTCATGGGATTGGTGCCTATGGTGGCCCGGCGATCCCTGATTTGCGGAAAATGAGCGATCAGACCCACCGCATGTTCAACGAGATTGTGCTTGAAGGTGTGCTGGAAGATCGCGGCATGTCGAACTTCTCCGACCGCTTGAGCGCGGCGGATGTTGATAGCATTTATGCCTATATCAACGCACGCGCTTGGGAGGATTACAAATTGCAGGAAGAAGCCAAGGCAGACACAAACCTTGAAGAGCAGACAAGCGCGCTGACAAATTAATCCGCTCAGTTGACGCTGCCCTTGGGGGGCAGGTCGGGCACGGGTAAATCGCGGAACTCCAGTTTCAATGTGTTGCGCTCACCCGCCGAATCCTGGCTTGCGCTCTGGCCTTCGCGCTTTTGAATTTTAGCCTCTTCGGGCGGGCTGGCCTGTTTATAGGCAAGGCGCGCTTCAAACGGCTTGCCGCCTTCAATTTGCTCTAGCGCCTCCTCCACGGCATCCGCCAGTTCCGGCGAAAACGGCAGCGCGTGTAGGCGCGGGGCGCCACGCAACGCACCTCCCGCGGCCATGGGCTGGGCAAGAATGTAAATGCGGCCCGCGGTTCCATTGACCTTGTCGGGTTCGTCAATCACCGCCCAATGCAGCTTGAAGGGGTTTTCGGGGGCTTCGGCAATCGCCCAGCCGCGCAAATTCTGCGCGCCAATATAAGCTCCCACATAAAGCGCGGTGACCAAAAATATCGCGGCGATTTTAATTTCGCGGCGCCATGGGCTTGCCAAATTCAAATTGAGCAGAAGCGCGGCGACCACCGCATAGGCAATGCCGAGCAGCAGGGGAATGTTCATGGCTTGTCTCCGGCTCGGATCAGCGCCTTATCGCGCGTGTAAATTTTCGACACATTGCCAATGGCATCAAGACTAAAGCGCACAGCCGTTTGCTCATTGCCCGCGCCGGTTAATATGTTGGTGCCCGCAAACACCACCGAAACGCTGGGGTTTAATTTCTCAACCTTGACCTTTACCGGCACGGGGTTTCCCGTCACCGCTCGGTAATGCAGCAGATTGACCACATATTCTCCCGCCGCAATGCCGCGCAAGGTAACGGTTTCCTGATTGAGCGGGTTTTCAATGCGCTCGCCATTGACCGTCAGCGCGTCGTTCAGACTGCCGCGATCATCGCGGTCAAGATGCATCAGACCCGCCTCGCGCGTGTCGAACCAGACCAGATTGCCGGTCGCGTCTTCGACTATCAGGTCGATATCGTCGGGATGATTGTCCGGCCATTGCGCGGTGATCAGAAATTCGGCCTTGGGGTTAACCTTGCCTTGCGTGATTTCCGGGCGGATCATGATAAACGCCACCGAGAACATGAAGGCAAAACCGAGCAAGGCATTGAACAAAACATCCGTGAACGGGTTCTGGTCGTCATCGGGTGGAAACAGATCTTTGCCGATCATGAGGGGTCGCGGCCCAGTTCGAGCAAATATTCCTGCATGGCGTCAGACAATATTTGAAATTGCAGGCGCAGCAGTAAATTGGCGACCAGCCCCGTCAGCGTCGTATACAGCGCGACGGCCATGCCGGCACTCATTTCGCCCAGCGCGGCTTGCAGGCTTGCCGCATCATAGCCGCTCAATTTGCTAATCGGCGCCAGCATGAGAATAAAGCCAATAATGGTTCCCAACAGGCCCAGTTTCAAAACGGCGTCGGCAGCGAACCAGCCATGGTTCAGCCAGCGCGCCAAAATCGCTTCGCGGTGTTGCGCGTCAAAATCGGTCGGCAGGTCGTATTGGCGTTGCACCCAACGCAACAACCACAACCAGCGCAAGGTGAGAACCAGCCAAATGCCCGCAATCAGATAAGAAATGCCGCTGCGGTCGCCCGCCAGCAACAGGCCGATAAGCCCTTGCTCATTGAGCAGAAAGCCGGCGAAAACAATGAGACCAGCTAGAATGAGGCCCTGCAAAAACGATGCATTTTGCGGGCCGGAACGATATTCTGACACGGATTTTCTCCCCTTTGAACGGTTTCAGTTTAACGCTTGAAAAAGCCAAATGTCTAGAAAACTGAAAGGTTTAAGAACTTGCTATTTTCGCTCAGACATGGTCGAGTTCAGCGGGGAGAAGCGCAGTGAGTGATTTAACAGCCGATCAAAATACGTCCGCGACGCCGCGGCAATCCATCAGTCTCGTCGAACTTGTCAGCTTTGCCATTCCGACGGTGGGCGCCGGCTACATGTTCTGTCTGGTGTCGCTTTATCTGATGAAATTTGCCACTGACGTGCTGCTCATCGCCCCGGCGGTGATGGGCTTTATTTTCGGCGTGTCGCGTTTTTGGGATGCGGTGTCCGACCCGCTTGTGGGCTATTTGTCCGACAAGACCCAAACACGCTTGGGGCGTCGGCGACCATGGATATTTGCCAGCGTTGTGCCGGTGGGCTTGAGTTTCTGGATGCTGTCGGCACCGCCCGCAGGGTTGAGCGACAGCCTTTTGGTGACTTGGATGGCGGTTGCTGTCATCGGCTTTTATTCGGCCCAGACCATGTTTGTGGTGCCGCATATGTCGCTGGGTGCCGAACTGACCGACGATTATCACGAGCGCAACAAAATTTTTGGCGCGCGCCATGCCGGCTGGATTGCGGGCTATATCAGTGCACTGGGCACTATGTACTGGCTCATTCTGGCCGAAAACGAAAGTTCGCAAGCGGTGCGTACACTGGCCGCTGACCAGTCCACTTATGCGGCGGTGGCGACGGGTGTGATGCTTTTAATCTGCGTTATGTTCGTGCGCGAGCGACCGGAATTTTCCGGACGCGGCGCGGAAAATCCGTTTACGGCCTTGCGCGATATTTTGCGTAACAAACATGCCAGCCTGTTGATTTTCATTATTTTCATTGAAAATCTTGGTGGCGCCGTCATCACAATCCTGACGCTTTACAATGCCGAATATGTGCTGAATGCGCCGCAAATGGCGCCGTTTTTCATTCTCAGCTATATGGTTTTTTCGTTTTTGCTGACGCCGATATGGATGCCGATTGCCAGGCGCATTGGCAAAAAGCAATTATGGTTTTGTTCCATGATTGTCACTGCTTTCGCCTTTGGGTCGATGGGCTTTTTGCAGGAAGGCGACGACCTTATTTTGTTGGTGCTAGCGGCAATCGCCGGCGCGGCAGGCAGTTGCGGCGGCACCATCAATCCGTCCATAAAATCCGACGTCATCGATTATGACGAGTTGCAAACGGGCGAGCGCAAGGAAGGCGCGTATTTCTCGGCCTGGTATTTTGTCTCGAAATCGGCCTATGGCATCATGCTCATGGTCACAGGTTTTGCGCTGTCATGGGCAGGCTTTGTGCCGAAGGTCGAGCAGAGCGACCAAGTGGTCAACACCCTGCGCTTCCTTTACGCCGGTGTGCCGTTCATTGCCTATATTTTCGGCGCGCTGATGTTTTTGCGGTTCAGCTTCAACGAAGCCGAACACGCAGAAGTGCTCGCCGAATTGGAACGCCAAGGCAAACGCTAGGCCGCGCGAAAGATCAAATGGCGGCTTACTCCGCCGCCAGCTTTTCCGCGTCCGCGTGCTGAACACCCCGAATGAGCTTGCCCGGTAATTTGCCGGTCGGCGTGCCATCTTCATAAGTGACAACGCCGCTCACAATCGTATAGCGATAGCCTGAAATTTCCTGAATGAGGCGGCGTCCGCCCGCGGGCAGGTCGCGCACCATTTTCGGCTCGTGCAATTGCAAGGCCTCAAAGTCGATTACATTCAGATCGGCCTTCATGCCGGGGGCAATAATACCGCGATCATGCAGCCCATAGAGCGCAGCAGTGCCGCTGGTCTGGGCGGCAACGGCCTTTTCAAGGCTGAAGCGTGGCCCACGCGCGCGGTCGCGTACCCAATGCGACAACAAATAGGTCGGGAAACTCGCATCCGTAATGACGCCGCAATGCGCGCCGCCATCGGAAAGGCTGAGCACCGTATTTTCATTATGGAACATCTCATAAATATGGTCGTAATTCTGATTGGCATAATTCAAAAGCGGCAGGAACACATAGCCCTTGCCGTCATTTTCCATCAGCATGTCGAAAACAACTTCGGCCGGAGACACGCCCTGCGCCTTGGCAATCTCGCCAACACTGTCTTTGCCTTCCGGCTCGTAATTCGGCACGCCGTCTTGCATCAGCCGGAACATATTGTCGAAGCCAAGCGTAATCAGCGCGGCGACACCGTGACCGCTTGGCAGCCCCTCGCCATCATGGTCTTCGGTTTCCTGCATGAAATAGGGCGCGCCATTGATCAGGCTCTCGCGAACGCTTGGGTCGCGCAGTTTTTCAAGCCGATCTTCCGGCGACAGCTCGGCCAGCGGCAAATATTCCGGGTGCAGGGAGAACGGATGCACCGTGCTTTCCCAGCCCAATATCAGCCCCGGCGCGCGCAACGCAATTTGTGCTTTAATGTTGGCACCATTGGCAACCGCGTCATTCGTCATTTGCAGCAAATTGCGCCAGCCATCCTTATCAATCGGGTTTTGCAATAATGCATAGCTGACGGGCAGGCCGGTTTTTTGCGACATCTCGGCCATCCAACCAAATTCTTCCTCGGCTGGATTGAGGTCTGACGCCATTTCAAAAATGCCGTGACCGCCGCGTTGCATGGCTTCGGCGATGCCGATCAATTCGTCTTTATTGGCGAAGGTGCCGGGAACAGGTTCGCCGTCCTTTGACAGATGCAGCATGGTGCGCGAGGTCGAAAAGCCGAGCGCGCCCGCGCGAATTCCTTCTTCGACAATGTCAGCCATTGCGTCGATATCTTCGCTGGTGGCCGCTTCATTATTGGCACCGCGTTCGCCCATCACATAAGCGCGCACCGCGCCATGGGGAATTTGTGTGGCGACATCGAGTGCGCGGGGGTGCTTGTCAAGCGCGTCGAGATATTCTGGGAAAGTCTCCCAATCCCACGTAATACCCTCAGCGAGCGCTGCGCCCGGAATATCTTCCACACCTTCCATCAGGCCGATCAACCAGTCATGGCTGTCCGGTTTGGCGGGCGCAAAGCCCACCCCGCAATTACCCATCACGGCAGTGGTGACACCGTTCCAGCCCGACGGCGACAAATAAGGGTCCCATGTGACCTGACCATCATAATGGGTGTGAATGTCCACCCAGCCCGGCGTAACAAGATCGCCCCGCGCGTCAATTTCGGTGGTTGCCTTGCCCGATACCTCGCCAACCTCGGCGATCAGCCCGTCTTTAATGGCAATATCGGCCGTGCGTGCGGGCGCGCCTGTCCCATCAACAAGATTTGCATTGCGAATGATAAGATCAAACATGATGTTCTCCCAAAACAATGTGTTGGCACAATCGTGCCCGATACGATACGGTTTTGCAAACTTTGAGGGACATTATGACAAACTTAGCCATCAAAAAAACTTTGGCTGCTGCACTGTGCGCTGCTTTGGTCAGCGGTTCCGCCTTTGCCGACAGCGCATTATTGGGCACTAAATTAACGCCGATGGGGGCCGATCCAAACCCATCCGCCGACGGAACGATTCCTGCCTGGACGGGTGGTTTCACAACTCCGCCCGCCGATTATGTGCCGGGCCAGCCGCATATTGACCCGTTTGCCGACGATGCGCGCGTGTTCACCATCAGCCAAGACAATGTTTCCGAATACGCCGACAAGCTATCGGCAACGCAACAAGCCCTGCTGGCAAAATATCCCGGCAAATATGTCATGAATGTCTATCCGACCCGACGCAGCTGCGCGGCGCCCGAGCATGTTTACGCCGCCAATAAGCGCAATGCCGACCAAGCAAGTCTGGTCGATGGCGGCAACGGCTTCACCGGCGCCTTGGGCGGGATTGCATTTCCGGTGCCTGAAAATGCCGATGAAGTGCTGTGGAACCACAAAACGCATTATCACGGACGCCGCTTTTCCGCGAAGATTACCGGCGGCACCATGTATGAAAACGGGTCTTTCACGCGTGTCATTCGTGAAGACAAACGTTATTCATATTATTACGACCCGCAAACCACATCGTCGGAAGAGCTTGATAACCGACTTTTTGTTTGGATGGGAATATGGTCTGCGCCGCCGCGCATGAACGGGTCGGGTTTTTCCATGACCAACACCATCAATCAGGTTGTCGAGCCGCGGCCCGGCTTTATGTTCCGACCCGACACCCGTAAAATTGCCCGAGCGGTGCCCAATGCAACGACCTATGAAGCGCCGATGATGTCGGCGGGTGGCCTCCGCATTGCCGACGATATGATGCTGTTCAGCGGGTCGCAAGACAGATATGAATGGTCACTGATCGGCAAAAAACCCTTTTACATTCCCTATAATGCCTACAGCGCAAGCGATCCGGCCATGGGCTTTGATAAATTGGTACAACCGAAGTTCTTGAACCCTGAGCTTATTCGCTATGAATTGCATCGCGTGTGGGTGATTGAAGGAAAACTAAAACCGGAATTTTCCCATCGCTATCAGCGCCGGGTCATCTATTTTGACGAAGACACATGGATTGCTGTCGGCACGGATTTATACGACAGCGCGGGCGCGCTCACACATGGGCAGATCGCTTTTGTCAAAAACTATTATGAGCATCCGGCATGTATTCAGGATTTTGACGTCCTGTATGACTTCGAGCTGGATCGCTATAATATCGACCATCTCAAGATCGAGTTTGGCCCGGCCAATTTGGACAACCCGACAATCGACCGCCGCGATTTCGGTTCGGCTGCGCTGAAGCGCGCCGTGGCACGCTGACCGCCCGGGGGTGTTGCGTGCATCTGCCGATCGACATAGAGACGGTCAAAGGCTTTCTGCATCCCGATGAAGGGGCCGCTCTGCATGCGGCGGCGCGCGCGCGGGCGCCCGAGGGTCTGTGCGTCGAAATTGGCAGCTATTGCGGTAAGTCAACGGTCTATCTGGGGACGGCGTGCCAGCAAGCGGGGGGCTTGCTGGTGGCGATCGACCATCATCGCGGGTCTGAGGAAAACCAGCCGGGCGAGGAATATTTCGATCCCGATCTCGCCGACCCATCGGGGGGCATGTCATCGCTGGCGCATTTCCGCGACACGCTGGCGCGCGCCGGACTGGAAGATTGCGTGGTGCCGGTTCTGACCCGTTCCGAACTGGCCGCGCAAACCGTCGCGGGGCCGGTGAGTTTTCTATTCATTGATGGCGGTCATTCAATGGCGGCGGCGCTGGCGGATTATCGCAACTGGGCACCGCGCGTGATGACCGGTGGCACGCTGGCGATCCATGATGTGTTCCCAAACCCTGCCGATGGCGGGCGACCGCCTTTTGAAATTTATAAGCTGGCTTTAGGTTCGGGGCTGTTTGAGGAAATCGGCGCGGTGCACTCGCTGCGTCTGCTGCGCCGTCTTTAACGGTCGGTTTCGACAAATATGGCGTGCGCGGGCGTCAAACGATGCACGGCGTCATGCGCCAATAAAACCGCGCCGGCTGTCCAAGCAGGCTGTTCCACCGGCCAGAATTTTTCTTCTTCGACCTGCATGCCCATCCAGTAAGCGCCGTTGGCGTCGCGAAACCGATCGAGCCAGCCAAGATGGGTGACGGCCTGTTCGGTTTTGCCCGATGCCATGAGCGCGAGAACCAACTCAGCACTTTCGGCGACGGTAACCCATGGTTCGTCGGATACGCAGCGGCACCCGAAGCCGTCAATTACGAAGCTGTCCCAGCGCGCGTTCAGGCGTTCGTCTGCTGCGGTAGGATCCAATGCGCCGCTCAAAACCGGATAATACCAGTCCATCGAATAGCGCGCCTTTGAACCCCATGTGCGGTCAAATCGCTCGGGACGATGCGCCAAGGCGTGTCCGAGGCGCTCGCGGGCAACACACCAGTGGTCGACGCGGTGGCCCAAAACTGTGCCCAGTTTGATTGCGTGACCCAGACTTTTATGGATCGAGCTATTGCCGGTCACGAGGCTGTCTTCTTCCGGCGTGTCTGGGTCGCGCGCTGTCCAGCGAATATCACCTTCGTCATATTGCAGCCCCAGAACAAATGTAATGGCCGCCTCGACACACGGCCACAGATTTTGCGTATAGGTCAGGTCTTGAAAGATCAGGTGATGGTGATAGACAGCACTCGCAATATAGGCGGTAAAATTTGTGTCGCGGACTTTGTGTCCGGTGTCCATGCCGTCAGTGGTGAACTGGTGCAGTTCCATATCGATCGGCACCGCGCTGCCAAGCTGGCCCCACCACGAGCCGTCATCAAGCTGACTGTTTTGCAAATAGGCGATGGCTTTTTCGGCAGCTGCGCGTTCGCCCAGAATGTGCAGTCCCATGGTCGCTTCCAAATGGTTCCACGGGTCGATGACCCCGCCCGCGAACCACGGAATAGACCCGTCAGCATTTTGCAAGCGCAATATGGTTGCGCGCGCGCCGTCAAAATAGCCAAGGTCAGGCGCGTGCATCAAATATCTTCCGGCTTGTCGAAATACATCACCAGGCTTTTGCCCATGAGCGGGTCTGCCAGTTTGGACAGCACGCGCAGCACTGGCGGGTCGGATAATATTTCGGCTTCCAACATGCGCCGATATTGGCGCACCAAAACATGGTCATTATTGTCGACGCCAACTGCACATTTCAGCCACCAATAAGGGCTGTGCAGCCCGTGGGTTAGGTGGCGGGTCAGATATTTGAACCCCATGGATTCAATGTCGCGGCGCAACAGACGGCGTTTGAAAATACGAACGTGCCCGCCCGGCGTGTCGTAATAGGCACGCGACAAAAGCCAGCAAATTTGTTCCGGCCATCGATGGGGCACCGAAATGCCAATGCGCCCGCCGGGTTTGGTGATGCGCCATATTTCCGTCAGCGCGCCTTGATAATCGGGGATATGTTCAAGCACCTCCGAGCAGATGAGGCGGTCGAAATAATTATCGGGAAACGGCAAGGCCAGCGCATCACCGACCATTAAATCATAACGCCGCGCATGGCCGGTTTGCGGCTCCAAATCGGGATTTGCCAAAAACCCGGCCTTGGTCGTCAAAACATCATCAAGGCCCAAATCCAGCCCGACCGAATGGCAGCGCCGATGAAAATAGGCGGCGTGAGTGTGGCGCCCGCGTCCGCAGCCTAGGTCTAATATGCGGTGCCCGTCCTCAAGACGGAGGATGTCTAGGTCAATCGTCTGCATTTCATCAGGCGGCTTTCTGAGCCGCGATGGTTTGCCGATAAAGCTGAACCACGTCGCGGGCGCAACGCTCCCATTTAAAATTTTCAAGAATGTGCTGGCGCGCCTTGATGGAAAGCTCGGCGCGGTGGTTTTCGTCGCGCAGCAAGGCATCAATAGCACGCGCCAGTGCCGGCGGGTTGGAATGAGGCACAATAATGCCGGCATCACCAACGACTTCCGGCAGCGAACCGCCGTCGGTTGCCACCAGCGGCACGCCGCATGACAGCGCTTCTCCGGCAGGGAAACCAAACCCTTCATAGACCGATGGCGATACAGCAATGGTGGCCTCGGCATAAAGGTCGCGTATTTGTTCGCCCGAAAGCCCGGAGATGAATTTAACACGGTCGCGGATGCCAAGCCGGTTCAACTCATCCATGGTTTGACCTTCGCGCAGACGCCCGACCACGGTGAGTTCCAGATCGGGGTGATCGACCAGCAGCATGTGATAAGCGCGAATGAGATAGATCAGCCCTTTGAGCGGCACGTCCGCGCTGGCGGTTGCCATCAGGCGGTTCTTGCGGCGCGTAATGTGCGGTTGCGGGGTAAATAATTCATGGTCGATCCCGTGATGGATACGCACCATGCGCGCCATCGGGATTTTGAAGTCTTTGTGCACGTCGCGCTTGGTGCTGTCGGAAACGACAATTAGCGGGTCAAGCGCGCGCGCCACGTTAATTTGCATGTTCAAAAATGAATACCAGCGCCATTTCAGAAATTTGATCCATGGCCATTTGGCGTGTTTGATATCAATGCGGCGATCTTTGGTAATCGGGTGGTGGATGGTGCCGACGACGGGCAATCCCATATCGCGCACATCAAGCATGCCATAACACAGCGTTTGGTTGTCGTGCATGATGTCATATTGGTCGATTTTATCGCGCATATACTCTGCCATGCGAACCCCGAATGTGTAGGGTTCGGGAAAACCACCCCAATTATGGCTCCACCATTCAAACAAATCCGTCTTATTGCCAATAATCTCGCGGTTTAGGCAGGTGATCGGGTTTTCGCGCGCATACATATCGAGCGAGGGCAATTTGATGAGACCGATACGCGGATCAAGTTCGGGATAGGGCGGGCCGGAAATCACGTCTACATGATGGCCGAGATCAACCAGAGCTTTGGAAATCAGCCGCATATAAATGCCCTGGCCGCCCGTATGCGGGTCGCTGCGATAGCTTGGCAGAAGAATACGAAGCGGTGCGCCGTCTTTGATTTCCGCGATACGCTGCGGGGCGGCGCCGGAAATTTTTTCTGGTCTGTTCATTGTTTGCCGACCCCTGTCAACTCATACGCGCCGGACTATAGGCAGGGCTTGGCAAGTTGTAAACCGCGCAGATTAGCCGAATCTGCGGCTCAACCAGTCGCGCATAAGTCGGCTTAGCTCTTCGGGTTTTTCGTTCTGCGTCCAGTGACCGCAATCGCGGATCAGGTGGGTTTCCAAATCGGCTACATATTTCGGCATGTTTTCGGCCATGGAAGGCGGCAGGAAGGTGTCTTTCTCGGCGCACACCATCAGGCTGGGCACGTCTACTTTCTGTTCGAAATCGACGCTCATCTCCCAGTTGCGCGTAAAATTGCGATACCAGTTTATGCCGCCGCGAAAGCCGCTGCGCGCGAAAGCGCGGTGGTAATGGTCGAAATCGGCAGGGTGCAGGAGTTGTTTGCCGGGCCAACCGGCTTCGTCGCTGTCCAGGATTTTCAAAATGGCGAAATTTTCCCAACCCGGGCCCAATTCCCCAACCTCGTGCGAATTTTCGGCATCGGGGCCGCGGTAAAAACACCTCAGGGCGCGTGCCGTATCAGCGTCCAAAACGCCTTCGACATGGCCGTGCTCTTGAAACGCAACAATGTAGAAATCATCGCCCAAGGCTTGACGGAAAGTGGCGATCGGGTCTTGCGCGAGGCGCGGAATAAACGGCGTGTTGACCCCGACAAGTCCGGCGACGCGCGAAGGGTGATAAAAGGGCAGTTGCCATGTCACAAATCCGCCCCAGTCATGACCCACAAAAACCGCCTGTTCGATGTCCAGCGCATCCAGCATCGCCGCCAGATCGTCACAAAGGTGCTGCATATCGTAGAGCGGCACGCTGCCAGCCTCGCCCGTGTCGCTTTTGGCAAGGCCAGTATAGCCAAAGCCGCGCTGGTCGGGGGCAATGACGTGAAAGCCCGCCTCAACCAGCGGCGCGATGATGTGCCGCCAGCTATATGCAATTTCAGGAAAACCGTGGCACAACACCACGGCGGGCCTGTCTTTGCGTGGCGTGCCAGCCTGAAACACGGCCATGTGCAAATCGGGCAATTCCAGATATTCGGGTTGATCCCAGTCTATCAAAGCCATGCGCGCAATTCCCCCAAAGGCGAAATGATATGACCAATCGGGCGGGGTCGCAATGGTGTCAGCTTGCCTGTCCAAGCGCGCCGGCAATGAAATCAGACAGGATGAAATCAGAAACGACTTGCTCATCGCCCCGATGCCAAATTTCAAAAACCAGATCGGCATGGCATCGCGCCATACGAATTTCTCTGTTTTCGTGACCGCCATCGGTATCTTTGCGAAACGCATGCACATTTATGGGTGCTGGCATGTGGAGCCGTGTCATGGGCGTGTTCCTATTTGGCACTTATATTTGTTATTAATAATCATTAGCAACTAATACGCAGTAATGCAAGCACATTTTCTGCCGATTTTTACCCCCATAAGGAAGGTGCCGGCGGGGTAATGACGGGCCCGTCAAAAGCCAGTTTGTCAGGGCGGTCTTCGTTTAGCCATAACGGGCCGTCGAGGTCGGCAAGGTCGGCAATTTGTGCCAGTAAATGCGCCGGCGCAATCGACAGGGAAGAAGCCACCATGCAACCAATCATGACATTAAGATTGCGCGCTTTTGCTGCTTTGACCATTTCGAGCGCTTGGGTGAAGCCGCCCGCCTTGTCGAGTTTCACATTCACCCAGCCATAGGCGCGGGGCAGCGGTTCCAGATCGCTCGTTTCGTGCACGCTTTCATCGGCGCAAAAAGGCAGGTTGATATCTGCCAATGCGTGTTGTTCGTGGGCGGAAACGGGTTGTTCAAAAAACAATACATTATAGGCCGCCAGTAAATGCGCGTAGCGGGCGAGTTCTTCGACGCGCCAGCCCTCATTGGCATCGACAATCAGCCGGGCATCGGGGCGCGCCTGGCGAATTTCGCGCAAGCGCGTGATATCTGCCAGCACACCTTCGCGGCTGCCCAGTTTGATTTTCAGCAAGGGAAAGGCGCTGGCTTGCGCTGCCGCATGCGCCATGGCATCGGCCCCGTCCAGAACCACGGTGAAGGCGGTTGTAACGGGTTTTGGCGCCGGCATGTCGGCCAGACGCCAGACGGGGGTGCCGGTGGTTTTGGCCTGCAAATCCCACAGCGCGCAATCGAGCGCACAGCGCGCTGCGCCGGGCGGCAGGGCGGTTTGCAAATCGGCCCGTGTCAGTCCCGCGCATACAGCCCCGCGTAATTGTTCAATGCTCGCGGTGACGGTTTCGACCGTTTCGCCATAGCGCGGATAGGGCAGAGCCTCGCCATATCCGCTTACGCCGGCGTCACAAATTTCCACACTGACCGGCTCAGCGCGCACTTTCGTTCCGCGGGCAATGGCAAATTTGCGCCGCAAAGGATACGTCTCGGCCGTGATTGAAATAGAGCGGGTCAAAATGCGCCTTTTCTTGTAGGTCTCCATTCTAGCACGGGTCTCCGCCATGCGGCAAAAAAGCCGCGCCGGAAACCGCAAAGACGGCTTGCCCTCCAAGATAATTTGCCTATAGTTTTGTCAAATTCAGGATGTTAGGGAGATAGACATGGCGAAAATCACCTTTGTCGAACACGATGGAACAGAGCACGTTCTGGAAGGCGAAGACGGCATGACCGTCATGGAAGTGGCGATCAAAAATTCCGTTCCCGGGATTGACGCCGATTGCGGTGGGGCTTGCGCGTGCGCAACCTGCCATGTCTATGTACGCGAAGACTGGGTTGAAAAAATCGGTAAAGCCGTTGAAATGGAAGAAGACATGCTCGATTTCGCATTCGACGTTCGCGACAATAGCCGCCTGTCATGCCAGATCAAAGTGAGCGATGCCGTCGACGGATTGACTTTGGATTTGCCAGAGAAACAATTCTAACGCTTGTCAAATACCGAAAATTCATAGGCGATGCTGCTCTCAATGAGCTGACGCCAAACCGGTTCGGCAATGTCTGTCGAAAGATTTTGCACGCGGGCTTCCGCCAAAACATGCCGGATAACCTCTTCGATGCGCGCTTCGTCACGCACTGTCTGGCGGGCCGGTTTCACTTTCCCCGCCGCCTCGATCAGCCTTTGGCGCTGGGCGAGCAGGGCGACGAGTTGCTTATCCAAATGGTCAATGCGATCGCGGATATCGATCATTTCGGGGCAGGGAACCGGCGCGCGCGCGTTCATGGCAAATGCTCCATTGGAATTGCGAATTTCGCCCCTATATATCTGGCATGAGCGGAGATTTCCAGTGCGGCAAAAAAACAGCTTGTTCGGGGGTCGAAAAAACCCTAAAACACAGATCCAATACGGTAAATAAATAATTACCGCAAAATTTATGTAGTTTAATGGAGATGCGCATGGCGCACCAGGCAATCGAGACGGATGTTGTTATTATCGGCGCAGGCCCGGTGGGGCTGTTCGCGGTGTTCGAACTGGGCCTATTGGATATGAAGGCGCATCTGATCGACATTTTGGACAAGCCTGGCGGCCAATGCGCCGAACTTTACCCGGAAAAGCCGATTTACGATATTCCCGGCATGCCGGAGGTTTCCGGTCAACAACTGACCGACCAACTCATGGAACAATCTGCGCCGTTCAATCCCGAGTTTCATTTCAACCGCATGGTTACGGGTCTTGAGAAAAAACCCGACGGCACATGGCAGGTAAGCACTGACGAGAACGAGATTTTCACCTGCAAAGTGGTTGTGATTGCCGCTGGCGGGGGCAGCTTCCAACCCAAAAAACCGCCTGTGCCGGGCATTGAGGCTTTTGAGCAGACCGATAGCAGCAACGGTGCCGGTGTGCATTATGCGGTGCGTAAAATGGATGCCTTCCGCGACAAAGATATTCTGATTTCCGGCGGCGGCGACTCCGCCCTAGATTGGGTGCTAAACTTGCAGCCGATCGCCAAGTCGATGACACTGGTGCATCGGCGTGATGATTTTCGCGCAGCACCCGACAGCGTCAATAAAATGCGGGCGCTGGTGGCATCGGGCGATGTGAATTTGCACATCGGCCAAATCAGTGAATTGCATGGCGAAAACGGCGCATTGACGGGCGCGACCTTGAAACCGAAAGAGGGCGACCCGCTATTGCTGCCCTGCACCAGCTTTTTGCCGTTTTTTGGACTGACGATGAAATTGGGCCCGATTGCCGATTGGGGACTGAATTTGAATGAAAACCTGATCGAGGTGGACACAGAGAAATTTGCCACTGATCAGGACGGTATTTATGCGGTTGGCGACATAAATACCTATCCGGGCAAGCTGAAACTTATTCTGAGCGGCTTCCACGAAGTGGCGCTGATGGCCCATGATGCGTTTAAGCGTGTGCATCCGGACCAGAAGCTGACCTTCCAATACACGACGTCGAGCACCAGTTTGCAGAAAAAGCTGGGCGTGCAATAGCGCTCAGCTTTGCGACCGCAAATGCCGCAGGCTGGCGCGCAAATAGTCGTAGCCCGTAATAACGGTCAGCAAGGTCGACAGCCACAACATCGCAAAACCAAAGGTCAACAGCCCGGGCACGACGGCCTCGCCCGACGGCCCGGCGAGCAGACAAGCCAATGCCACCATCTGCAATGAGGTTTTGTATTTCGCCAATGTCGAAACCGGCAGGGTAACCGCATGCCCGTTCAAAAACTCGCGCATGCCCGACACTAATATTTCGCGCGCAATGATGATGAGCGCTGCTGGCAGATGCGCCGATGTAATGACGCCGGAACTGACCAGCATCACCAGACATATCAGCACCATCAGCTTGTCGGCGATGGGGTCGAACATGCGTCCAAAATCAGACAGGGCATCAAATTTGCGCGCCAGATACCCGTCCAGAAAATCGGTAATGGCCCCGAGCACAAACACTGAAACCGCCAGCCAGTGACCGAGCGGCGCGGCCACATAAAAACTCAGATAGACAACCACCACAGAGGCGATGCGAAACATTGTCAGATAATTGGGGATCTGCTTAATCATGACACGCTACTGCCCCTCGCCGTGGAAATGATCGTAGATAATTTTTGCCATTTTCGCACTGATGCCATCCACCTTTTCAAGATCAGCCAGCGCGGCACGCCCGACGGCGCGGGCCGAACCGAAATGGTGCAGCAGCGCGCGCTTGCGGCTGGCGCCAATGCCCGCGACCTGATCCAGCGGATTGCGGCGCAAATCTTTTTGCCGCTTGGCCCGGTGCCCGCCAATGGCATATCTGTGCGCTTCGTCGCGCAAGCGTTGCAGATAATATAAAACCGGCGAGTTTGTCGGCAGCATGAAATCATCGGCGCCGTGTCGGAAAAACCGCTCCCGACCGGCATCGCGGTCCGGGCCCTTGGCGACGCCGACCAGCGCAATATCGTCAAGCCCGAGTTCCTCGAGCACCTCATGGGCGACGTTTAACTGCCCGCGCCCGCCATCGACAAGAATGAGATCGGGCCAGGCTTCCGATCCCGGCTTATGCTCGCGCGCCAGACGCCCGTAGCGACGGGTAAAAACCTCGCGCATCATCGCATAATCATCGCCGGGCACGGTGTCATCGTTTTTGATGTTGAATTTCCGATACTGGTTTTTCACAAACCCGTCGCTGCCGGCAACAATCATGCCGCCAATTTGATTGGTGCCCTGCAAATGGCTGTTGTCAAACACCTCAATGCGCTGCGGCGGTGCCTCGAGGCCGAAGGTCTCGCCGACCCCTTCGAGCAGGCGGCGCTGATTGTCACTCTCGGCAACATGGCGCGCCAGCGCTTCGCGTGCATTTTGAGCGGCCATGTCAATAAGCGCCTGTTTGCTGCCACGCTGCGGGCGGTGCAGGGCAATTTTGCCGCCTGCGCGCAGCGAAAGGGCATCGCCCAGCAATTCGGCACCGGCCATTTTTTCGCTGACCAAAATAAGCGACGGGGCAGGTCGGTCATCATAGAATTGTCCGATAAACGCTTCCAATATTTCTGCCGGGCTTCGGTCTCGGTCATGGCGCGGGAAATACGCCTTATTGCCCAGGTTCTGTCCGGCGCGGAAAAAGAACACCTGCACGCAAGACGCCCCGCCCTGATTGGCAATGGCTATAACATCGGCCTCGGCAATATCGGAGAAATTTACACTGCTTTCCTGCTGCACATAGGTGAGCGCACGAATACGGTCGCGCGCGGCGGCGGCGGCCTCAAAATCAAGGCGCGCGCTGGCATTTTCCATTTTTTCGACAAGCTGTTCTTGAACCGCGCGGCTATTGCCTTTCAAAAAATCATGTGCCTCGGCGACCAGCTCTTCATAATCAGCCTTGCTGATCTCGCCCGTGCACGGCGCGCTGCAGCGTTTTATCTGAAACAGCAGACACGGGCGCGTGCGGCTTTCGTAAACGCTGTCCGAGCACGAACGCAGCAAAAATGCGCGCTGCAATGTATTGAGCGAGCGGTTGACGGCACCTGCCGAAGCAAACGGGCCAAAATAAGAACCGGGCCGGCGCCGCGCACCGCGATGTTTTATCAGTTGCGGCACGGCATGGTCATCGGCCAGCAATATATACGGAAAACTTTTGTCATCGCGCAGCAGAATATTGTAACGCGGACGCAGTTTTTTAATCAGATTGGCTTCCAGCAGCAGCGCATCGGTTTCGGTTTCGGTGCGGATGAACTCCATGTCCCGCGTGGCGTCAATCATGCGTAGAATTCGGTTATTATGCCCCGTCGGGCGCGCATAGGAACGCACACGCGCTTTCAGATTTTTGGCTTTGCCGACATACAGCACCGTGCCGTCGCCATCCAACATGCGATAAACACCCGGGCCCGCTGGCAGCGTCGCCACTTTTTCTTCGATTAATTTTATGCCCTGTCGTTCCGGCACGGTTTTGCGTCCTTTGTTCTGGTCGGGGTTAAACCGCCATCAGCTATGGAATAGTAAAAGAATTCGGCGTGCGAGGCTTAACAAAAAATGGCAAAAAAAGTACCCACGGGTTGTGTGGATAAGTCTGTGTATTGAAATCGGAATTGGGTGCCAAGTTATTGATTTTCAACCCATCGCAACTCTATGCCTAAAAAATGTGCAAATGGTCTAAGTCATTGTTTTAATGATATAAAAAATTTTCAACACCCTAAAAAAAATATTTTGTTTTTACCGATTTTATGGCTTTACAAAAACGTCATTTTTGTGCAGCAGCATGTGAAAAACTCTGCTTTAGCCAAAAAAATGCGTAAATTTAATAGCTTAGGAGGTTTCGGTCTGCGAAATCATAGCCTTCCGGCGACTTAATCTTTCAATTTCCACGCCCACACCAGCCGCTTCTGCAATGGCTTCGGGCTTTTCGAGCCGGATACGCAGCCGGATAATGCGCGTATCCGCCAGCAGACGCTCGGCAATTTGTTCGGCCAGAACCTCCACCAGATCGGTATGCTCGCCCGCCAGCACATCTTTGATCTGCTTGGTCAGGGTTTCATAGCACACCACATCGGCGATAGTGTCGGTCAGGGCCGTGTCGGCTTCTTCCACCGAAGCATCGACATTGATGACAACTGGTTGGGCTTGCGCGCGCTCATGGTCATGAATGCCAATGCGCGCGGGCAGCACGAGGTCGCGGATAAATACCCGACGCAAGCCGCGCGTGGCGCTCGCCATGTTGGAAATATCGGCAAAATTTTGCTGGTTCATGGCCTGTCTTTCTCTATTCCTTAACCTCGGTCACATCCGGTGTTTCCCAAGCGAGGTGCTGGCCGCCGTCAAGCGCGATCATCTGCCCGGTCATTGCTTTGGCCGACAAGATATAGCGCATGCCGTCAACAATGTCGTCCGGGTTTGCGCCATATCCGAGGGGCACGAGGCGTGTTTGTTTGTCGAACTCGGCCTGATCCTGTCGCGGATTGGGCAGGGTGGGGCCGGGGCCGATGGCGTTGACACGAATACCTTTGGGCGCGAGCGCTTGCGCTGCGGTTTGGGTGAGCGCCCATAGCCCGGCCTTGGAAACCGTGTAGCTGGAAAAATCTGGCGTCAGCCGCCAGACACGTTGGTCGATAATGTTGATGATACATGCCTTCGCCGCAGCCTGATTTGCAAAATCGCGCATCAGCAAAGCCGGTGCGCGCAAATTCGTGTCGAGATGCGTATCCCAGCTTTCGAGGGAAAAATCGTCGATACGGTCGCGTTCAAAGCACGAGGCATTATTGATCAACAGCGTAACAGGCCCGAAAGCCGCAGCAAGCTTTGGGATAAGCTGTGTGGTGGCGTCTGCCGTGTTGAGGTCGCCCTGCAAGGGCAGTGCGCGTCCGCCGCGTTTTTCAATATCAGCGCACAATGTTTTTGCTGCTTCACCCGAACGGGCATAATGCACGCCAACCGCCCATCCGTCGGCTGCGAGATTTTCTGCCAGCGCCCGTCCAATGCGTTGGGCTGCGCCGGTAATAAGAGCGACACCAGTCATAGGGTTGATGTAGCAGGTTTACCAGTTTGCGCCAATATTGCGTTGATTTACGGGGTGGAATTCTCCGCCAAAGACCTCTATAGTTTCGAATAGTTGCCCAAGGTTTAAAAATAATAAGGAGATCCCAGATGCGACTAATACCCTCTCTGCGCCCATTTTCAATGCGTTGTGTTTCGGCCATTCGTACGATGCTGGCCGTCGCGCTATTCACTGGCGTTTCGGCGGCGCACGCACAAATGATCGATATTATGAAAATTGATGATGCCCGATATTATTTGCTCGGGTCGGTCGGCTTTGCTGAATTTGACTACGCCCAGTCCGATATTTCCGACGCAGACGGCATCACGCCCGACGATTCAGACGTGACGTTGCGCGGGGGGCTTGGGGTAAGAGTGTCCGATGTTTCATTTATCGAAATTGCCCTATCCGATCTCGGATCTCCGGTGCAAGTGGAAAATATTGCTTCCGTTCTCACCAGTAAGGTTGATACCGATTTGGACGAAGTGTTCGAGTTCAGCGTGGTCACGCAATTCGACACGGGCTCGTCTTTCAAACCTATCGGGCGGCTCGGGTTTTTCTCCTTTGACGGCGAAAAAAATAGCGATGAGGATTTGCTCATCGGCTTGGGATTGCAGCGCGAAAATATTCGCTTTGAAATCCAGCGTTATGATTTTGACGTCGCGCCAATCAACACTGTGTCGTTTACTTATATGGTGCCGTTCAGCGACTGAGGGTTGAAACCTTAGGGGCCTTTGCGCCGACGGTTTGAGCTGCGTCTGCCGGAGTTGCGGCGCGGGGAACCGCCCGAACTTGGGCTGGTATCGGCGCGCGCCTCAATATCCGACTGGCGTGCGAACGGGTCATCTGCCACGGTCAGCTCGGTTTCTTGCAAGCGTTTGATTTCGTCACGCAGTCGTGCTGCTGTCTCAAATTCGAGGTCGGCGGCGGCTTCGCGCATCTGCGCTTCAAGCCCTTCAATATGGCTGCGTAGATTATTGCCCAAAAGCGGCGCTTGGGCTTCTTCAAGCGCCTCGCGCACGCGATAGGGCCCGGGGGCCGTTTCGTTATCGCGCTCAGCCATGCCTTCCAGAATATCGCCGATATTTTTCTTCACCGATTCCGGCGTGATGCCATGGGCGGTATTGTGCGCCACCTGCTTTTCGCGCCGCCGGTTGGTTTCGGCCATGGCGCGCTCCAGCGAGCCGGTCATTTGGTCGGCGTAAAGCAGAACGCGCCCGTCAACATTACGCGCCGCGCGCCCGATGGTTTGAACCAGCGAGGTTTCGGAGCGCAAAAAACCTTCCTTATCGGCGTCGAGTATCGCCACCAACGCACATTCGGGAATATCCAGCCCTTCGCGCAGCAGATTGATGCCAATGAGAATGTCGAAGGCCCCGAGCCGCAGGTCGCGCACAATCTCAATGCGCTCCAGCGTGTCGATATCCGAGTGCATATAGCGCACCCGCAAGCCCTGTTCGTGCATATATTCGGTGAGGTCTTCCGCCATTTTTTTGGTCAATGTCGTCACCAGAACCCGTTGGCTGGCGGCGCTGGCCGTGTGGCACTCGGCGATGAGATCATCAACTTGGCTGGAGGCCGGGCGGATCTCGCAAGTCGGGTCAATCAGGCCGGTGGGGCGAATGACCTGCTCGACAAAAATGCCGCCCGTGCGGTCCATCTCCCAGCTGCCGGGCGTTGCCGACACATGCACGGTTTGCGGGCGCATAATGTCCCATTCTTCAAATTTCATGGGTCGATTGTCGACACAGCTTGGCAGCCGGAAGCCGAACTCGGCCAGGGTTGATTTGCGCCGAAAGTCGCCGCGAAACATGCCACCAATTTGCGGCACGGTCACATGGCTTTCATCCGTAAACACCAGCGCATTGTCGGGCAGATATTCAAACAGGGTTGGCGGCGGCTCGCCGGGTTTGCGCCCCGTCAAATAGCGCGAATAATTTTCAATGCCGGCGCAACTGCCGGTGGCTTCCAGCATTTCAATGTCGAACAGCGTGCGTTGCTCCAAACGCTGGGCTTCCAGCAGGCGTCCGGCGGCTTCAAATTCCTCCAGCCGAGATTTCAACTCGTCTTGAATATGCAGCACGGCCTGTTTCAGTGTCGGGCGCGGGGTGACATAGTGCGAATTGGCATATACCCGCACGCGCTCAAGGTCGGCCGATTTTTGCCCCGTCAGCGGGTCGAACTCGGTGAGCGTGTCGATCTCGTCGCCAAATAATTCGATGCGCCATGCCCGGTCCTCATAGTGGGCCGGAAACAGATCAATCGTGTCGCCGCGCACGCGAAAATCGCCCCGCGCAAAGCCCATATCATTGCGCCGATATTGCAGGGCAACCAGGTCAGCCAGTAATTGCGCGCGGCCAATTTCCAACCCCTTGGACAATTCGAGCGTCATGCTGGTATAGCTTTCCACCGAGCCGATGCCGTAAATGCACGACACGGACGCCACGATGATTACATCGTCGCGTTCCAGCAGCGCGCGCGTGGCGGAGTGGCGCATGCGGTCGATCTGTTCGTTAATATTGCTTTCTTTTTCGATATAGGTGTCGGTGCGCGGCACATAGGCTTCCGGTTGGTAATAATCGTAATAGGAAACGAAATACTCCACCGCATTTTCCGGGAAGAAGGATTTGAATTCGCCGTAAAGCTGCGCCGCCAGCGTTTTGTTCGGCGCCAGAATAAGCGCCGGGCGCTGGGTGTGGTTGATGACTTGCGCCATGGTGAAAGTTTTGCCGGACCCCGTGACGCCTAGCAAAACTTGGTCGCGCTCACCGCTTTCAATGCCCGACACCAATTCGCTGATGGCCTGAGGTTGGTCGCCCGCCGGTGCAAAATCAGATACAAAGCCGAATGATTTGCCGCCCTCGGTTTTTTCCGGCCGCAAGGCGCGGTGCGGAATAAATTGGGCAAGCTGGTCTTCGCTCATGCCCGGTTCGGGCACCGGGGCAAGGTCTTTGCGGCCTGTTAAACTTTGTTGTTCCTCCGACATAGGCCAAATATAGACCTTTTCGTCGGCATGTCATCTGCCCGCGCGTTTTTGTCCGCCGCGAAAAAAAAAGCTGGCGACGGTTCAGCGCCGTGTGTCTTTATGCGTCGGCAGAAAATGCACGAGGACGTAAAGCAGATATTCGCAGATGCGGTACACCCAGCGCAGAATATAAAAGATACCTGCGCCGATCATGATCGCGCCGAATACGTAGCCAAGGGTTAATAATGTTGCCAATAAAATATTCATCGCCAATCTCCACTCTTTTTTTCTACAACTTCAATTTTTTACTTCGCGGCTAAACAAAGCGTTAATCCCGCGCGGCGGCGGCGGGTTTTGGCCTTGCGTCGCAAAAGCGGGCGGCGTAATTTGAGCCTCGTCGAGAATTGGCAATGGACATCGTCATGGGATTTTTTTCGGACAGCCTGTCGCGCGTACAACCTTCCGCAACCATCGCGGTTACCGACAAGGCGCGCGCGCTTCGCGCCGAAGGGCGCGACGTGATCGGCCTGGGTGCGGGTGAGCCGGATTTCGACACGCCGGAACATATTAAAGAGGCCGGCTTTGAGGCCATTCGCAGCGGCCAGACCAAATACACCGCCGTCAGCGGCATTGACGAATTAAAACAAGCGATTTGCGACAAGCTGAAGCGCGATAACGGGCTGGATTACACCCCCGCGCAATGCTTTGTGGCGCCGGGCGGCAAGCCGGTGATTTATGATGCGATGATGGCGACGCTCAATCCCGGCGACGAGGTTATTATTCCCGCACCTTATTGGGTGAGCTATCCCGATATTGTCAATCTGGCGGGGGGAACGCCCGTGGCCGTCGAAACGCGGGCTGAAGACGGCTTCAAACTGCAGGCGGGCGACCTTGAGGCGGCGATTACCGACAAAACCAAATGGTTTATTTTCAACTCGCCCTCCAACCCGACCGGCGCGGCCTATTCGGCCACCGAGTTGAAGGCGCTGACGGATGTGCTGCTGCGCCACCCGCATGTGTGGATTTTGACCGACGATATGTACGAGCACCTGACCTATGACAATTTCGTCTTCGCCACGCCCGCGCAGGTCGAGCCGGCATTATACGAGCGCACGCTGACCATGAACGGCGTGTCGAAAGCCTATGCCATGACCGGCTGGCGCATTGGCTATTGCGCGGGGCCGATTGATCTTATCAAGGCAATGACGAAAATCCAGTCACAATCCACCTCCAACCCCACCTCGATCAGCCAGTGGGCGGCAGTGGAGGCGCTGAACGGCCCGCAAGATTTCATCGCCGCCAATAATGCGATGTTCAAGCGCCGCCGCGACATGGTAGTGGAAATGTTGGAGGCCGCCGAGGGTATTGACTGCATCACTCCGGAGGGAGCATTTTACGTTTACCCGTCTTGTGCGGG
>CAJXCG010000004.1 GCA_913051715.1 uncultured Rhodobiaceae bacterium | reverse complement strand
CGCAGCCATTCCTGACATGATTTTGGGTGAAATTCGCGCGCCGCGCATTGTGCTTGCGGCGTTTACGGGTTTTGTGCTGGGGCTGGCGGGAGCCGCGGTGCAGGCGTTTTTGCGAAATCCACTGGCCGAGCCGTCGCTGCTGGGGGCGTCGAATTGCGCGGCGCTGGGCGCGGTGATTGTCATTTATTTGGGCTTGTCGGGCACCCTGTCCTATGGCGTGCCGGTGGCGGCATGTTTGGCGGCCTTGGTTTCGGTGCTTTTGCTGCTGGCGTTTGCGGGTCGCGGGGTTTCGTCTTTGCGTTTAATTCTGGCCGGGTTTGCCGTCAGCGCGCTGGCTGGTGCTGGCATTTCGCTGGTGCTCAATTTGGCTCCCAATGCCTTCGCCGCGCTGGAAATAGCCTTTTGGTTGCTGGGTGGCGTTGAAAACAGAAATTGGGAGCATGTCTATCTGGCACTGCCCGGCGGCATTTTGGGCTGCATGTTGCTGTTGTGGCGCGCGCGCGCGCTCGATGCGCTGGTGCTCGAAGAAGACGTTGCCCAATCATTGGGGGTCAATTTAGAGGCGCTGCGGCTGCGTCTTGCGCTGGGTCTGGCGCTGGGGGTCGGCTCTGTCGTTGCCGTGACCGGCGTGATCGGCTTTGTCGGACTGGTCGCACCGCATCTGGTACGACCCTTTACCGGCCACTTGCCCTCGCGCACGCTGATTGCCGCCGGACTTTTGGGCGCGGTCATACTGGTGCTGGCCGATGGTTTTGTCCGGGCAGTGCCAACCCAGGCCGAACTGAAAATGGGCGTGGTAACGGCGTTTTTGGGCGTGCCAATGTTGCTCTATCTCATTCGCCGTACCGTCTAGCCAATATCCCAGACCTCGCAGCTTGATTTGAAAATTGACCCTTGTTAGGTTTATCGCACGTCGATGGTGCCCTTCACGGGGGTAATAGGGAACGCAGTGCGATAACGTGCGTAAAGCTCACTTATCAAGTCTGCGGCTGCACCCGCAACTGTCAGCGGATAGCAACCTGCCTTTTAGTCACTCGGTTTCGGGGAAGGCGGCAGGGCGCGATGACCCGCAAGCCAGGAAACCTGCCATGGTCGGTCGTTCATTCGGGCAGGCGGGACTGACTGCGCGAGACGGAAACTCCGTATAAGACGACACATTCAAAAAACTGCTCTCCGGCAGCGGAGGGCACACGTCTGTTTATGGGGAAAAAATGAAAGTCAAAGTTCAAAATAAAATCAGTATATTTGGCGCGAGCGCGCTGGTGCTGTCGGCTTTAAGTGCGGCGGCGCAAGAAACATTGCCCGACGAGATCGTGGTTTCGGCAACCGGTGTGCCGACACCGTCGGCGCAAATTGGCACGTCGGTAGATGTCATTACGGGGCAAGATTTGCGCGAGGGGCAGTATGTCTATTTGCACGATGTTTTGCGCGGGCAGGGCATCAACGTCGCCCAGCCGGGCGGTGCCGGCACGTTGAGCAATGTGTTTTTGCGCGGTCTGCCCGGGCGCCATACCAATTTGTTTGTCGACGGCATATCGCTGTTTGATCCGCGCTCCAATCAGGTTGTGTGGGGCGATGCGCTGGTCGACGGCACGCGCCAGATTGAAATTATTCGCGGCTCGCATGGCGTTCTCTATGGCAGCAATGCCGTGGCGGGTGTGGTGTCGCAATTCACCGAAATTGGCGGCGACATGCAAAACAGCGCCTATGCCGAAACCGGTGACTATGGCACCAACCGCCTCGGCCTGACGGGGCAGGGCAGATGGGGCGCGGCCGATTACGGTTTCGCCGTCAGCCATGTCGACACAGATGGATTTTCAACGGCCGATGAGAATGACGGCCATCGCGAAGATGACGGCTATGAAAACACCACGCTTCATGCGCGCGCCGATTTGCAACTGGGCCTCAATACGGGGCTTGAGTTCGTCTTGCGCCACACAGCGGGTACGGTGGAGTTTGACGGCGCGCCGCCGCCAAGTTTTACGCTGGACGATGTTGCCGGCAAGGGCGAGGATTATGAACGCATTGCCTATCGCCTCGGGTTGGCCCATGAAACGGCAAGCTGGACGCACCGCTTTGACGTGACGGGCTATGACAGCGAGATCGATTCCATATCGGATTTTGCGGTGTCCTCCACAGCTGATGCAAAACGCCAAAAACTGGCCTATCGCGGCGTCGGTGCCTTGGCAGAAAACCTGCAACTGGTTATCGGGGCCGAGGATCTGACATCGGAATATACCGATACGAATGAATACGAGGTGGATATTTCCGCAGCTTACGCGCTTGTGCAGCTGACCCCGAATGATGCACTCACTGCCACGGCGGCACTGCGCCAAGACGACCATGAAACCTTTGGCACAGAAATGACTTATCGCGTGACCGCGGCCTATGCGCCGGACGGGCCGGCGATTTATCGGGCGGCGTATGGCACGGCATATCGCGCACCCAGCCTGTCGGAGCTTTATCTGCCGCTTTATGGCAATGCCGACTTGCAGCCGGAAACCAGTGAAAGCACCGAGCTGGGCGCGGATATTTTCCTGAGCGAAACGACGGAAGCCAGCATCACGGTCTTCGAAATCACTATTGATGACATTATCGGCTATGACCCGGGTACGTTTCAGTCGGTTCAGGTGATCGGGGAAACCCGCAGCCGTGGCGCCGAATTGGGATTGAGCGTGTCGGCGACGGATACGCTGGGCTTGCGCTTCTCCGCGGCATATACCAATAGCCAGAAGCCGGACGCCGGCGGTTTGGGCACCATGGTGCGCGAGGCGCGCGTGCCGCGCTTGCAAGCGGGCGTGACCGCCAGCTGGCGACCGCGCGCGGGTCTGTCATTGGGCGCATCAGTTCGCCATGTTCGTGATACGATTGATGTCGGTAATGTCGTGCTGGATGATTACACGCTGGTGGGGCTGACCGGACGTTGGCAACATAGCGACACTGTCGAGTTTTTCGCGCGCGTTGAAAATGCGGGTGATGAGGATTATCAGACTATAAGCGGTTATGGCACATCCGGTCGCGCCGCCTATATCGGCCTCAAGCGGTCGTTTTAGGAGGCGCTGCAAGCCCATGGATCTGTCACTGGTCAATTTGGAATTTGCGCTCAACGCCAGCCGCGTGATCAACGGCGTCAGCGCGCAATTTCCGGCAGGCCGGGCGACGGGCATATTGGGGCCGAACGGGGCGGGCAAAACAACCCTGCTCCGTTTGGCCGCCGGCCTGCTGACACCCAGTGCAGGTTATGTTGCGCTTGTTGACCCTTCCGCCGATTTTACGCGGCCTGACATACGCGCGCGCCATATCGGATATTTGCCCCAGCACAACGCCGCCGCGTGGCCCGTCAGGGTATGCGATGTGGTGGCTTTGGGGGGGCTCGCCGGTGAAACATGGGCGGCGGGTGCGCTTGGATCGGGTCGCCAAAATCAGACGGTTCGGGAGGCACTTGAAATGTGCGACGCCGCGCATTTGAGCGAGCGGGCCATCACGGCGCTTTCGGGCGGCGAACAGGCGCGCGTGTTTCTGGCGCGCCTCTTGGCGACCGAGGCCGATATTCTGCTTCTCGACGAGCCGGTCAAAATGCTGGATCCGGCGCAGCAGTTGAAAATCATGGACCTGCTGGCGCGTCTCGCCAAATCGGGACGCACGGTGGTGGTGGTGATGCATGATCTCAATCTGGCGCTGCGCTATTGCGACCAGGTGGTGTTGCTGCACGACGGTAGGGTCGACGCGCACGGGGTTCCCCAACATGTCTTTACGCCGGACAAGCTTCGGCGTATTTTCGGACTGGACGTGTCGTTGATCGCGCATCAGGGGCACCATCTCGTTCATCCTTTGCGCGCCAGCGAGGGTCGCCATGAGCCGGATAGAAATTGATACGCTTGGCAAAAGCTTTGACGGCAAGCGCGTGTTGCACGACATATCGCTGACGCTCGCGCCCGGACGCTCGCTTGCCTTGATCGGGCCGACCGCGGCGGGCAAAACCGTTCTGCTCAAATGTTTGGTCGGGCTTTATGCGCCCGATCGCGGCAGCATTAAGATTGACGGGGCCGATGCCGGCAGTGCGGATATGCGCGCGGAAACGCTCAATGATCGCATCGGCATGCTGTTTCAGCAAAATGCGCTTTTTGACAGTTTGAGCGTGTGGGAGAATATCGGGTTCAGGCTGATGGCGCGCGGTGAAACACGCGTGGGCGCGCGGGCACGCGCCGAAGAGCTGTTGCCGCAAGTGGGTCTGCCGGTTGAAACGGCTGACTTGTTTCCGGCAGACCTTTCGGGCGGCATGCAAAAGCGCGTCGGCTTTGCCCGCGCGATTGCCACGGCACCCGATATTTTGCTGCTCGATAATCCGACCGCGGGGCTCGATCCGATTCTCGCCGCCCGCGTCGATGCAATGATTTCGTCGCTGGCACGCAAAAACGGTGCTACGGTTATTTCAGCAACAGGCAATATGGTAGGGCTGACCGACGCTTATGATGATATCGCCGTTTTGCACGATGGCGCATTGCGCTGGCACGGCCCGGCGGACGCCGCGCAAAAAGCTGATAATCCGTGGCTGCGCCAGTTGCTTTCGGGCAGTCGCACCGGCCCGATTCAAACCATGAGCCCGATCGAAACCATGAGTATCGAGGCGTAACAGGAGATTTCAAGATGTTTGGATTGAACAAAAAAACTGAAATGCCGACACAAGACACCGCTCTGCCCGGTCGCGAAATGACCATGCCGGTGCCACCGCGCCATTTTGTATTGGGCTCCAGCATGGTTGCCCCATGGCCCGAAAACACTGAACTTGCCATGTTCGGCATGGGGTGTTTTTGGGGCGCCGAGCGCAAATTCTGGCAGGCTGAGGGTGTGTATTCAACGCAAGTCGGCTATGCCGCCGGGCTGACGCCAAATCCGACTTACGAAGAAGTTTGTTCGGGGCGCACGGGCCATAATGAGGTTGTGCAAGTGGTGTTCGACACCACGCGCACCAGCTTTGCCGATATGCTTGCGGTGTTTTGGGAAAATCACGACCCGACCCAAGGTATGCGCCAAGGCAATGATATCGGCACGCAATATCGCTCCGGCATTTACACATTTTCGCCCGCGCAAGCCGATTTGGCGCAAACCAGCAAGGCCGCGTTTGAGGCCAATTTACGCAAAGCCGGCTATGACGTCATCACCACCGAAATATTGGACGCGCCTGTATTTTATTATGCCGAGGACTATCACCAGCAATATCTCGGCAAAAACCCCAATGGCTATTGCGGCATGGGCGGAACAGGCGTGGCGTGCCCCATCGGGCTTGCGGCCCAGTAAGTCGCCCAGTAGGCGGCTCAATAGGCCGCTTTGACCGCGAACATGAAGCGGCGTGGCTCGCCCGGGAAATAGCGCTTGTCGCCGAACCAGACGTCGGCGCGCTTGGCGTAATCTTCGTCAAACAGGTTTAACACCCTGCCTTCGACCGACACGCCCTCGCGGATATTCAGATTGATCGCAAGATTTATCAAATCATGCCCGTCATATTTTTGCGTGTTTGATGCATCCATGAAATAGCTGCCGACATGCTCCCATTGCGCCGCAGCACGCAGGCGCGGGCCGACTTGCCAACGCAGCGTTGTGTTGCCAAGCGTTTTGGGTGCACTGTCAATGTCATTGCCGTCGGTGATGGTTTCCAGTGCATTACCGCCCGACACGGCGCGGTCGAACGCATATTCATGCGATGCCCAGCTTACACCGCTATGCAGATCCAAGGCGTCGCTGATTTGCCAATCCAGTTCCAATTCAATGCCGCGATGAGTGGTCTCGCCGTCATTTTCGTAATAATCGCTGCCGTCACGAAAATGGTAGTTTTCTTTTTTCATGGCGAACAGGCTGATTTCGTAAGACAGGGTTGGGCTGCCGGCGCGATAGCCAATCTCAAAGCTGTCCAGGGTTTCGCTGTCGACGTCTGCCGGATCCGGTTCAAGAGGGCCGGATTTGTCTTGGTCACGCAGTCGATAGAGGTCTGTGGTTTGTGGCGCGCGTGTCGCCCGTGTCAGGCTGGCAAAAATGCGCCGCGCCGCGCTCAGCCGATGCACGAGAGCCAGTTTCGGTGACACGTCGGAAAAATCATCCGAGCGGTCAGCCGGTCTGAACAGCTTACCCTGCAAGCCATCATCGGTGCGGTTGTCATAATCATATTCGGTAAACTCCGCGCGCACACCTGTAGTCAAATCCGTGTTTTCGCTCACATGCCATACCGCGTGTAGATAGGGGGCAATGGTGGTTGCGTCCACTTCGTAATCGTAATGCGTGCCGACCAGATAATTGAATCTCTGGAAAGACGGCGTGGCGGTTTGTGTTTGTACTTCGGTTAATGCGCCTGTTGTCATTTCGCCGTCGAGCCCGACCACATAGGAAACGCGCTGTGTGTCGCGGGCATAGGAAAGCTGGGCGCCAATGCTGGTGTGGTCGTTTTCCTCAACCGCCTGACCGGGCAGAAAATGCATCAGAAATTCCATGTCGTTGGAGCGCAGATAGGGCGTCACCGTCAACGTCGCACCATCATCGAGCGTGCGTTCCATACGCAGGAAACTCCGGAAGGCTTGGGCGTCCCGATAGGCTTCGGGAAACGGGTTGGACTTCGCGCAAGTTTGGTCTTCGTATGCCTCGCGCCCACTGGCGCAGTCTTCGGTCTTCACATAGCCCGCGGTTTCCTGATTGAGGTTCATACCCGCCAGCGAAAAATGATAATCGGTTGCGCCGTTGCGCCACTGTGTTTCAAGGCGCATTTTCTGCTGCTCGAAGCCGGAATTGGCCCGGTAGCCTTCTTCGTCGCCGGTCAGCGAAATGCTGAAGCGCGCGGCGGACGCATCATCAATATAGCTCGACTGGCCGGTCAGCGCATAGCGCCCATACGAGCCGGCAGACGAATTGAGCCGCGTGGCGTTTTGCGTGATCGGGCCCGAGATGAAATTGATGAGCCCGTGTACAGCGTTTGACCCGTAAAGCGCGCTGCCGGGGCCGCGCACGATTTCAATGTTTCCGGCATGGGCGGGCATGGCGTCCATCAGCGCGTTGACATTGGCAAAGCCCGGCGCGCGCATGGAGATGCCGTCTTCCAGATACAAAAATGAGCCCGCGCCCGCGCCGCCCACCAAAACCGGCGAGCGAATGGCGGTCAGATGTTCTTGTCCATTGCCGCGATGGATGTTGATGCCCGGCGCCTGATTGAGCAGGTCTGCCGGATAATTCGACAATCGCGTGTCGGGATCAAGCGTTGTGATATTGCCCGGATTGTCGAGACGCGGGGCTTGGCTGCGTGTTGTAGTGACGACGAGTTCGTCAACAAGGGTGCTGGCAGCGCTGTCTTGGTTTGCGCTGTCTTGCGCGCGCGCCGCTACGCCATAGAGCGATGCTGTAAGGGCCGCAAGCAGTATTGCGTTTTTCAAGGTTTGCATAAGAATTCCTTTCGCTTAAGCCACGCCTATTTTTAAAAGGTCAAGAATACGCACAAGACCCACCGGCCTTTCGTTTTCGCAGACAAACAAGCACTGGATATTTCTGTCATTCATGATTTGGAGGGCTTCGCCCGAAACTAGATCGGCTGAGATGGTCACCGGGGTCGCGGTCATTATATCTTCGACATTTTGCGACAGGAGGTCGCCGCTCATGTGACGGCGCAAATCGCCATCGGAAATAATACCGGCGAGGCGATCGTCGGAGCCTTGGACCCCCAAGCATCCGAAGCCTTTTTCGGTCATGACAATCAACGCTTCATCCATGCGCGTGCCCACCGGTGCCAAGGGCAGCGCCGCCGCGGTGTGCATTACGTCTTGAACCACGACAAGACCGGCGCCGAGCTTGCCGCCGGGGTGAAAATTTTTGAAATCGGAGGGTGTGAACTTGCGCTCTTCAAGCAGTGCAACCGCCAGTGCGTCGCCAAGCGCAAGCTGCATTGTTGTCGAGGTTGTCGGGGCCAACCCATTGGGGCACGCCTCGGTGGTTTTCGGCAGGGCAATGCAAATATCGGCTTGACGCCCCAGCATGCTGTCTGGGCCAGACGTCAGCGCAATAAGCGGGATCGAAAAGCGTTTGGCGTAATCAATGAGATTGGCAAGTTCAGCAGTTTCGCCCGACCACGAAAGGGTAAGAACTGCATCGGCGGGGGTGATCATACCGAGATCGCCATGGCTGGCTTCGCCCGGATGCACAAATTGTGCGGGCGTGCCGGTCGAGGCCAAGGTCGCCGCAATTTTGGCACCGACATGTCCGCTTTTGCCCATGCCGGAGACAATCACACGTCCGGAAATCTCTGCCAGTACGCTGACTGCATGTTCGAAACTGTCGCCGAGTGCTGCCGAAAGCGATTGCAACCCTTCAATTTCGGTTGCCAGCGTGCGCTGGGCAGACTGCAGTGCAGATTTAGTCATTCGTTAACGCCCGTTCAATAATAGTTATATGCCCGAATTTCAGGAAAAAGTCATTATGCGAGCCGCCAAATTAGCTGTCCATAATGTCGCGCAGCACCGAGCGCAAATTTTCGCCCAGATCGCTTTGCCCGCCTGCGCCGCTTTGCGAAAGAGCAAAAGCGAGATTGGCGGCAAGAAAACCGACGCGGTTGCCGCAATCGTAGCGCGCGCCCTCAAATTTAAATCCGTGCAGGGCCACCTCACCGATCAGATTGGCTAGCGAGTCCGTAATCTGAATTTCGCCGCCCGCGCCCTTATTGAACGCGCCAAGGTCTGCCATCACTTTCGGGTCGAGAATATAACGGCCAATAATTGCTAAATTTGACGGGGCGTCTGCGGGGGCAGGTTTTTCAACCAAACCGTTAACGCCCACCAATGCGCCATTTTCGGGGCCGGGGTCCAGCACTCCATAGCGCTGCGTCTGGTCATTCGGCACCGCTTCAATGGCAACCAGATTGCCGCCGACTTGATCGTATTGTTTGACCATTTGCGACAGGCAGCCGGTACTATGCAGCACCATATCGTCGGGCAAAATCACTGCGAAAGGTTCATCGCCGACGGCCTCGCGCGCGCACCAGATGGCGTGCCCCAGCCCCAAAGGCGCGTCTTGGAATACTTCCGTAATTTTGGCGTTTTCGGGCAGACCGGCTTGCAGCAAGGCCAATTCGTCGTGTTTGCCGCGCGCCTCCAGCACTTGCTGATAGGCCGGTGCAGGTGAAAAATGCTCCAAAATCGCGCCCTTGTGGGGTGAGGTTACAAAAATGAACTCCTCGCATCCGGCGGCGGCGGCCTCTTCCACCGCCCATTGAATAAGCGGTCGGTCGACAACAGGCAGCATTTCTTTGGGTACGGCTTTCGTGGCGGGTAAAAACCGTGTGCCGAGCCCGGCAACGGGAAAAACAACCTTTCGAATGGTTTGGGTCATATAAAATCCTGCATAAACTTATCAACGGGCGGGGTGAATCTGGTATATGCAGACTGTATAAGGAGTTTGGATATGGCTCAATGCATTCCGGTGATCATGTCAGGCGGTGCTGGCACCCGTCTGTGGCCGGCATCGCGCGTCGACCGTCCCAAACAATTCCTGCCGCTGGTCACCGACCGTTCGCTTTTCGTCGAAACGCTGGCGCGCGTACCCGAAGGTGCGCTCTATGGTGCGCCTATCATTGTCGGTAATGCAGCCCATGACGCGCTCATTCGCGCCGCCCTCGAAGATGCGGGCGTCAGCGCGCAGCATATTGTGTTGGAGCCCGAAGGGCGCAACACGGCTGCTGCAATTTGTCTGGCTGCCTTGCAAATCAGCGAAACAGATGCAAGCGCCGTCATGCTGGTTTTGCCGTCTGACCATATTGTCGCTGACAAACCCGCCTTTGACAGCGCTATTGAGACCGCGGTCGCGGCGGCGCAGGACGGGGCGATTGTAACCTTCGGCATTGTGCCGGATGGTCCCGAAACCGGCTATGGCTATATCCGCGCCGGTGCGCCGCGCGCGCAAGGGGGCTTTGCCATTCACAGTTTCACCGAGAAGCCTGACCGCGCGACTGCAGAAGCATGGCTCGCCGAGGGTGGCTATAGCTGGAATAGCGGCATTTTCGTTTTTACGGCCGAAAATATTCTGGCGGAAATGCAGACCCATTGTCCGCAAATTCTCGCCGCTTGCCGCGACGCGCTGACCGCTGCGGGCTTTGTGGATACGGTGATCCATCCCGACGCCGCCGCCTTTGCCACCGCCGAAGCGCTGCCCATCGATATTGCCATTATGGAAAAAACCCAAAACGGCGTGGTGCTGCCCGTCAATATGGGCTGGAACGATGTCGGCTCATGGGCGGCGCTGTGGCAGAGCCGCGCGCGCGACGCCGACGATAATGCGCTGCATGGCGACACGCTTGTTATCGATGCGCGTAATAATTTCGTTTTTGCCGATAGCCGCCTGGTGGTGCTGGCGGGGTTGGAAGACGTGGTTGTCATCGAGACGGATGACGCTGTGCTGGTGATGCCTAAATCCGACAGCCAGCAGGTCAAAAAAGTTGTCGTGGCATTGCAACAAGCTGGTCGTCAAGAGACGCGCCGGTCGCAGCCTAAAGTTAGTGGCGCATGACACGATTGACCTCGCGCGGCCTGAACTGGCTTTTTGACTCTGCCATGCCGTTATGGGCTGACCATGGCGTCGATCCGCGTACCGGAATTTTTTTCGAAGCACTGGATTTTAACGGTCACGATACCGGTCTGCCAACCGTGCGCGTGCGCGTACAGGCGCGTCAGATTTATGTCTTTGCCAGCGCGCATGCGGCCGGTTGGTCGGGCCCGGCGCTGGAACTTGCCGAGGCGGGCATGTTCAGTTTGCGCGCTGGCGGTTGGCGCAGCGACCGGGGTTGGGCGGCGCAGCTTGACCGCACGGGGCACGGCGTACAATGGCCGGGCGACTTATACGACCATGCATTTGTCTTGTTTGCGTTGGCGTGCCTGTTTGAGGTGACGGGCGCGCCTGAATATCGCCGCTATATAGACGAGACATTGGCGTTTCTGGACCGCGAATTGAAAGATGAAAATGGCGGGTATCGTGAAGATTTGAACGCCACCACGCCACGCCGCCAAAACCCGCATATGCATTTGCTCGAGGCGTTGCTTTCGCTGCATGCCGCAACCGGCGACGATGAATTTTTGCGCCGCGCCGAGGCGATTTATGCGCTGTTCGACAACCATTTTGTCAATCCCGATGGCGCGGGCGTGCACGAGGTGTTCGGCCCGCAATGGCAGCGCCAGTCTGCGCCGTTTGAGCCGGGGCATGCTTTTGAATGGGCTTTTCTTCTCAGTGCTTTGGAATTGAGCAGCGGGCAAACTGCGCTGATGCCGCGTGCGCGGGCGTTGTTCATACATGCCCGCCAAAGCGGACTTTCACCCGACGGGTTTGTTGTTGACGGGGTTGATGCAAGCGGGTGCGTGGCGGTGGCGTCGCGGCGGCTTTGGCCGCAGACGGAATATTTGCGCGCGCTGCAACTTTTTGCACCGTCGGATTATGACGCCTTGCAAATGGCAATTTTCGACAGCTATCTCGCCACCGAAACCGCGGGCCTGTGGCATGATTTGTATGATTTGGACGCGACGATGCAGTCGGTTCAGGTGCCCGCCAGTACATTATATCATTTGTGGGGCGGGCTGATGCCGGTCAATGAGGAGCTTGCAAGCCTATGTCAGTCACACAATTAAGCGAGCGTAATATGCCATGGCGCTTATCGGGTCTGGGCGCCATGTTGGTTTTGTTACTCGGCATTGCCTCGGCAGCAAGGGCCGATCCGGTGTTTGACAGGTTTATTTCAGAAGTGCGCAAAGAGGCCGCCGCGCAAGGCATATCCGAACGCCATTTGGTTAATCTCGATCGGCTGACACCGGAGCCGGAAATTACCCGCCTCGCTTCAAGCCAACCCGAATATGTGAAACCGATATGGGCCTATCTCGACCATCTGATTACACCAAACCGCCTGAAGTTGGGGCGCGAAAACCTGTCTGCCTATCGCGCATATCTCGACAAGCTGGAAGCCCAATATGGTGTTCCCAAAGCCATTATTGTTGCCATTTGGGGCGTGGAAACCAATTACGGCAGCAATAAGGGCAGTTTCCATGTTTTGCAGGCGCTCGCGACGCTGGGCTATGAGGGCCGCCGCGCGAAATTTGGCCGTCAGCAATTACTGGCGGCGTTGCAGATACTCGAATCGGGTGATGTGACAATCAATAATTTCTACGGGAGTTGGGCCGGTGCCATGGGGCACACGCAGTTTATCCCGACCACCTATCTGGCCTATGCCGCCGACGGTACCGGCGATGGCAAGCGTGATGTCTGGACCAGCCCGCAAGACGCGCTGGCGTCGACGGCGAATTACTTGAATGTATCGGGCTGGCAGCGCGCCATGCCGTGGGGCTTTGAGGTGGTGTTGCCGGAAAATTTCGATTATGGCGTGGCCGGGCTCGCTCAGCGCGCATCGCCTGAACGCTGGCGCGCGCGACAGGTGCGCCCGGCGCGCGGCACACAAACGCTGGCTGACAGTCTTGGCGAGATGTCATTGTTTTTACCCAGCGGGCATCGTGGTCCGGCATTTCTGGTGACGCAGAATTTTCGCGCTCTGCTGCGCTATAACACAGCACCCGCTTATGCGCTGGCGGTGGGGCGATTGAGCGAACGTTTTGCCGCCACCGTCCCGCTTGTTGGTGACTGGCCTACAGGCGACCGACCCCTCAAACCGCCGGAAATTTTTACCCTGCAACGGTTTTTGCGGAAAGCCGGATATCTCGTCGGGGATATTGACGGGGTGGCGGGACGCAAGACGATAAGCGCCATCCGCGATTATCAGCGCGCGGCTGGGCTGATTGCCGACGGTTATCCGACGCCGGGTCTCTTGACCCATCTCCGGCAAAAAAATCAGCTTAAAAACTAGTACCGCCTAAGGTTTGTGCTATGTTTCGCGCCATGAGTGAGACACATACAGACGCCGGCGCGGAAATCGCCGAAATTCAGGCTGGCTATGCCACACGCGGTTATGTAAGCGACAGCCAAATCGCCACTGCGCTTTTTCTGGCCCGAAAACTGGAAAAACCCATGCTTGTTGAAGGCCCACCCGGTGTCGGCAAAACCGAGCTTGCCAAGGCCACGGCCGATTTTTTGAACCTGCCCATGATCCGGCTGCAATGCTATGAAGGGTTGGACGAAAGTAAGGCGCTGTATGAATGGCAATATGGCAAACAGTTGCTTTACACGCAGGTATTGAAAGAAAAGCTCGGCGATCTGATGGATGGCGCAACGACGCTCGACCAGTCCATGCAGCGGCTCGATGATTTCGAGGATGTGTTTTTCTCCGAACAATTCTTGCAGACGCGTCCGCTCCTACAAGCGCTGCGCGCCGAAGCCGGCACGGTGTTGCTCATTGACGAGATCGACAAGTCGGATGATGAGTTCGAGGCGTTTTTGCTCGAGATTTTATCTGACTATCAAATCTCGGTGCCCGAATTGGGTACGGTCAAAGCCAAGACGCCGCCGCTGGTGTTTCTGACTTCCAACAATACGCGCGAAATCGGCGATGCGCTGAAACGCCGGTGTCTGCATCTTTATATCGACTTTCCCGATGCCGCGCGCGAAAACGCTATTTTGCAGGCGCGCGTACCGCAACTCGATGCCGTGTTGCGCGAAAAAGTCGTGGCTTTCGTGCAGGGCATAAGGCAGATGGATTTGAAAAAGCCGCCTGCGGTTAGTGAAACCATTGACTGGGCGCGCACGCTGGTGCTGCTCAATGTGCAAACGCTCGACACTGCTTTTGTGCACGACACGCTCAATGTTTTGCTGAAGTTCAAATCGGATATCGAAAATGTCGAGAGCGATGTCGCGCGCATGTTGCGGGAAATCAACGCTGTCGCGGCCAACTGATGATTGCCGATTTTATTCGCGTGCTGCGTGCAGCCGATGTGCGGGTGTCACCTGCCGAGGCGATTGACGCGGCCGATGTGATCGGTGCGGTCGGGCTTGTTGACCGCAATATTCTGAAATATGCACTGGGCCAGTGTTTGGCAAAAACCGAGCCGGAGAAGCGCGCCTTCGACACCTGCTTTGATAGCTATTTCAACCTGCCGGACATGGAGCAAGCGCCGATGCCGGAAACCCAGGCGGAAGCCGATGATGACACAAGCGAGGACCCTGATGCTTCCTCTGAAAGTGAAACGGGTGGAGGTCAAGAAGCGACGTCGGAAGGCGAAAGCAGCCTCGCGCAAATGATAGAACAAAACGATCAGGCCGGGATGCAAGCGGCCTTGGCCGATGCGGCGGCGGCATCGGGACTAGATGATGCGCGCTTGTTTACCCAGCAGGGCATGTTCACCCGTCGTATTTTGGAAGCTATGGGGCTGGAGGCGCTGGACGCCACGATTTCGCAAATGCGTGCACAAGGCAATGAAGCCCGTCGGCAGCAGTTGGAAAACGGGCGCGCGCAGGTTTTTGAAGAGGTTTCAGAATTCGTCGAACGCCAGATTTCCATGCGGACAAAAAATGCGGGTCGCTTGTTGCGCGAAGAAGCACTGAGCCGCATCCGGCTGGGCCATCTCGATAAAAGCGATATGAAAATCATGCGCGAACTCATTCGCAAGCTGGCAAAACGCCTTGCCACGCGCCATGCGCGCCGCCGCAAGAAAGCCCATCGCGGCATGCTTGATGTGCGCCGCACCATGCGCCGGAATATGTCAAATGACGGTCTGCTTTTTAATTTGCATTGGAAACGCACCAAGGTCGAGCGCCCGCGCCTTGTTGTGATGTGCGATGTGTCCGGCTCGGTGGCCGCCGTGTCGCGGTTTTTTCTGATGTTTCTTTACAGCCTGGACGAGGTGATGCCGCGTACGCGCAGTTTTGTGTTTTCCAACCGCGCGGGCGAAATATCCGACAAAATGACCGCAGGCGATATGGATGAGGTGATGACGCAAGCCTTGCGCGACTATGGCGGCGGCTCAACCGATTACGGCATGGCGATGGAAGACCTTGCCGATGCCGTGCTGGACGAGATGGACCACCGCACCACGCTTTTGGTGCTGGGCGATGCGCGGTCAAATTTCGGTGACCCGGGGCATTTGCTGTTGAAAGAAATGGCGACGCGCGCGCGCCGCGTGATTTGGCTGAACCCCGAGCCGGAGGCAAGTTGGAACACAGGCGACAGCGAAATGCGTCGGCTGGGGGCCTATTGCAGCCATGTGCAAGTGTGCAATTCGGTGCGCGATGTTGAGCGCGTGCTGGATAATTTGCTGCGCGTCAGTGTTTAGCCGAGCACTTACCGCGGCAAGCGGGTTTCGCCCATCAGCGCCAAGTCCACTTCGCGGGCGCATTGGCGCCCTTCACGAATGGCCCAGACAACCAGCGATTGACCGCGTCGCATGTCGCCGCAGGCAAAAACATTTTCGTCCGACGTTTGGTAAGTCGCGGTGTCTGCCGCCACATTGCCGCGCCCGTCGCGTTCCAATGACAACTCATCCAGCATGCCTTCATGCACGGGGTGGATGAACCCCATGGCGAGCAAAATCAGGTCGGCTTTGAGTTCAAATTCCGACCCGGCAATCGGCTGCATGGTTTCGTCAACCTTGGTGCAGGTGATGGCCGTAACACGCCCGTCTTCGCCTTTAATACCCGTTGTCATCACGGAAAAATCACGGATCGCGCCTTCTTCCTGACTGGTCGATGTCCGCATTTTGAGCGGCCAGTCCGGCCAGGTGAGACCTTTGTTTTCTTTCTCCGGCGGCATCGGCATGATTTCAAGCTGGGTCACAGAGAGCGCGCCCTGACGGAAGCTTGTGCCGATGCAGTCGGAGCCTGTGTCGCCGCCGCCAATAACAATAACGTGCTTGTCTTCGGCGAGAATGGGTGCGCTGTCGCCAATCGGCTCTTGCCCGACACGACGGTTTTGTTGCGGCAGAAAATCCATGGCGAAATGCACGCCGTCCAAATTGCGCCCGTCCACGGGCAGGTCGCGGGGCACTTCTGAACCACCGCAGATAATCAGCGCATCGTGTTTTTCGGCTAATTCCTTGGCCTGCATATCGACGCCCACATTGGTGTTGTAATGGAAGGTGACGCCTTCGGTTTCCAACTGCTCGACGCGGCGGTCAATAAGGTGCTTTTCCATTTTGAAATCGGGAATGCCATAGCGCAGCAGACCACCGGCTTTGGCATGTTTTTCATAAACATGCACATCATGGCCCTGGCGTGCGAGTTGTTGCGCGGCGGCCATACCAGCCGGGCCGGCACCGACAATCGCGACCGATTTTCCGGTTTTGCCGGTTGGGGGTTGGGCTTCGATCCAGCCATTTTCCCAGCCTTTGTCGATAATCGCACATTCGATGGATTTGATGGTGACCGGGCTGTCGTCAATATTGAGCGTGCACGCCGCTTCGCAAGGAGCCGGGCAAATGCGTCCGGTAAATTCGGGGAAATTATTTGTCGAGTGCAGATTTGCCAGCGCGGTTTGCCAATCATCTTCATAGACCAGATCGTTCCAGTCGGGGATCTGGTTGTTGACCGGGCACCCGTTATGGCAATAGGGCACGCCACAATCCATGCAGCGCGCGGCTTGCTCGCGCAGCTTGTCTTCGCCAAGCGGAATAACGAATTCGCGGAAATTTTGAACGCGCGCTTCGGGCGCCTCGTAAGTGCGGTCTTGGCGCTCAATTTCTAAAAATCCAGTGGCTTTGCCCATGTTACTCTCCTGCCGTTGCCTGCTCTTGAGCCTGTTCGCTCGCCAATTCATTCAGCGCACGCCGGAACTCTGTCGGCATAACTTTGCGGAATTTCGTCAGATAGTTTTCCCAATCCGCGAGAATGTCTTTGGCCCGCTGCGAGTTTGTGTAGCGGGCATGATTTTCAAGCAGCCGGTGTAGGCGCTCGGCATCGTGTCCGGTCATGTTTTCCTTGATATGGCCCAGCGCGTTGCCGAGGCTTCCGGTCACCTCTTCAAGCTCAACCATCGCCATATTGCAGCGGCTTTCAAAATCGCCCTCGCTATCCAGCACATAGGCAATGCCGCCCGACATGCCGGCCGCAAAATTGCGCCCTGTGGGGCCAAGAACCACAACCACGCCGCCGGTCATATATTCGCAGCAATGATCGCCCGCGCCTTCGACAACGGCCACCGCGCCCGAATTACGCACAGCAAATCGCTCGCCCGCCACGCCGCGGAAATAGCACTCGCCGTCAATCGCGCCATACAAAACCGTATTGCCGACAATAATGCTTTTTTCCGGCACAATGCCGCTATGAGCCGGAGGGTAAATTGCCAAGCGCCCGCCGGAGAGACCTTTGCCGACATAATCATTGGCTTCGCCCTCAAGCTCGAAAGAAATGCCACGCGCCAAAAACGCACCAAAGCTCTGACCGGCCGTGCCCGTCAGCTTTACCGATATGGTATCTTCGGGAAGCCCTGCATGGCCGTGGCGCTTGGCCAGCGTGCCCGACAACATGGTGCCGGCCGAACGGTCAATATTTGTGATCGGTGTGTCGATTTTAACCGCTGTTTTGTTCTCAAGCGCCGGCATGGCTTCAGCGATGAGTTTGCGGTCGAGAATATCGTCGATCGGGTGTTTTTGATCTTCGCAATTATGCACCGGCCGGTCGGTCTCAATTTTGGTGAACAGGCGCGTGAAGTCCAGCCCCTGAGCTTTCCAATGGTCGATCGCCTCGCGCGTGTCCAGCAAATCGGTCTGGCCGATAATCTGGTCGAGCCGCGTGAAACCCATGGCAGCAAGCATTTCGCGTACTTCTTCAGCGACAAAGAAGAAATAATTGATGACGTGTTCGGGCGTGCCGGTGAAGCGTTTGCGTAATTCGGCGTTCTGCGTTGCGATACCGACGGGGCAGGTGTTGAGGTGGCATTTGCGCATCATCACGCAGCCCGCCGCAATTAGCGGCGCGGTCGAAAAGCCAAATTCGTCGGCGCCCAAAAGCGCGCCCACGACCACGTCGCGCCCGGTGCGTAACCCGCCATCCACTTGCACGGCAATGCGCGTCCGCAAATCATTGAGCACTAATGTCTGGTGGGTTTCGGCCAACCCGATTTCCCATGGGCTGCCCGCATGTTTGATCGAGGTTAGCGGGCTGGCCCCCGTGCCGCCCTCAAAGCCGGAAATTGTGACATGGTCGGCGCGCGCTTTTGAGACGCCGGCAGCAACCGTGCCCACGCCAACCTCGGAGACGAGCTTGACCGAAATATCGGCTTCGGGATTGGTGTTTTTGAGGTCGTAGATCAACTGCGCCAGATCTTCGATCGAATAAATATCATGGTGCGGCGGCGGCGAAATCAGACCCACGCCAGGTGTCGAATGGCGCACCGAAGCAATGCGTCGGTCAACCTTATGGCCCGGCAACTGGCCGCCTTCCCCGGGCTTGGCACCTTGTGCCATTTTAATCTGGATCATGTCCGAATTGGCGAGATATTCGGTGGTGACACCAAAACGCCCCGACGCCACTTGCTTGATGGCCGAGCGGCGCGAGTCGCCATTTTCCATCGGGCTGAAGCGGTCGGATTCCTCACCGCCTTCGCCGGTATTTGATTTGCCGCCAATGCGGTTCATCGCAATGGCGAGCGTTTCATGCGCCTCCGGGCTGATCGAGCCCAGCGACATGGCACCGGTGGCAAAGCGGCGAACAATTTCTGTCACCGGTTCGACTTCGTCCAGCGCCACGGGTTTGCGCCCGCTTTCATCGGCGGTACGAATTTTGAACAAGCCGCGCAATGTCAGCAGATTTTGGTCTTGCGCGTTAATCAGGCGCGCATATTCGCGATATTGCTCACGGCTGTCGCCACGCACGGCATGTTGCAGCGAGCCGACGGTTTCCGCGTTCCAGACATGGTCTTCGCCACGCACGCGCACGGCATATTCGCCGCCAACCTCGAGCGCGTTGCCAAGCCCGGCGGGTGCGCCAAAGGCGGCCATGTGCCGCCGGATGGTTTCTTCACCCACTTCGGTCAAGCCGATGCCTTCAATGGTGGTTGCCGTGCCGGAAAAATAATTATCGACAAAACTTTGCGCCAGCCCGACCGCGTCGAAAATCTGCGCGCCGCAATAAGACTGATAGGTCGAAATGCCCATTTTGGACATAACCTTGCGAATGCCTTTGCCCGTCGCTTTGATGTAATGCGCGTGCGCTTCTTCGCGCGACAGGTCAAGTCGCAGCCGTGTACGTAAGGCATCGACCGTATCAAAAGCGAGATACGGATTAATCGCCTCGGCACCATAGCCCGCCAGACAGCAGAAATGGTGAACTTCGCGCGCTTCGCCCGTTTCGATTACGAGGCCGGCTTGCGTGCGCAGGCCGGCGCGGATGAGATGGTGATGTACCGCCGCCGTTGCCAGCAATGCCGGTATCGCAATGCGTTCGGCGCTGATATTGCGGTCGGACAGAATAATGATGTTTTCATGGCTGTGGGCAATGGCGTGTTCGGCTTGCGTGCACAATTCATCGAGGCGCGCCGTCAGTCCTGCCACGCCGTCGGCGGCAGCCCATGTCATGTCCAGCGTGACGGCGTGAAAATCATTGTCCTCAATGTCACTGATGCGGCGAATTTTCTCCAGATCATCATTGCTCAAAATAGGCTGGGTAACTTCCAAGCGCTTCAGACCGGACGTGCCTTCAAGGTCAAGCAGGTTTGGGCGCGGGCCAATAAATGACACAAGCGACATGACCAATTCCTCGCGGATCGGGTCAATGGGCGGGTTGGTGACTTGCGCGAAGTTTTGTTTGAAATAGGTGTAGAGCGGTTTGGATTTCTCTGACAGTGCCGAAATGGGCGTGTCGGTGCCCATTGAGCCGGTGCCTTCTTCGCCATTGGCGACCATCGGCGCGAGCAGAAATTTCAGATCTTCTTGCGTGTAGCCAAAGGCTTTTTGCTGGTCGAGTACGGTGAGGTCGGCGCTGACATGGGCTTGGCCCTTGGGGGCGGGCAGGTCTTCCAGCTTAATCTGCGCGCGCGCCAGCCATTCTTCATACGGATGCGCGGCAGACAGGGTCGCTTTAATCTCGTCATCGCTGATGATGCGCCCCTCTTCAAGGTCGATCAGCAGCATTTTACCCGGCTGCAAGCGCCATTTTTCGATAATTTTTTCTTCCGCGACAGGCAGCACGCCCATTTCCGAGGCCATCATGACGCGGTCGTCGGAGGTCACATAATAGCGCGCGGGCCGAAGGCCGTTTCTGTCCAGCGTGGCCCCTATTTGGCGCCCATTGGTAAAGGCAACGGCGGCGGGCCCATCCCACGGTTCCATCAGCGCGGCATTATATTCGTAAAATGCGCGACGTTTATTATCCATGAGCGGATTGCCCGCCCAGGCTTCGGGTATCAGCATCATCATGGCGTGCGGCAGGGAATATCCGCCCATCACCAGAAGTTCCAACGCATTGTCGAAACTGGCCGAATCCGACTGGCCGTCTTCAATCAACGGCCAGAGTTTTTCCAAATCTTCACCGAACAAATCGCTTTCCAGCGCGGCGTGACGTGCGGCCATCCAGTTGACATTGCCGCGCACCGTGTTGATCTCGCCATTATGACAAATCATGCGGAACGGCTGCGACAATGACCATGTCGGGAACGTGTTGGTCGAAAAACGCTGGTGCACAAGCGCCATGGCGGAGACAGTGTCCGTGTCGCGCAGGTCGTGGTAAAACGGGCCCAACTGGCTCGACAGCAGCAGCCCCTTATACAAAATCGTGTATGACGAAAAAGACGGGATATAGAAATAGCCCTTGCTTTCATCGATATTGGCGCTGCCGACAGCCAGTTCAGCCGTGCGGCGAATAATAAACAAGTCGCGCTCAAATCCGTTCCGGTCGCGGTCTTGTTTGGCGTTTTCGACGAAAATCTGGCGGATGACAGGCTCGGTCGGGACAATCGAATATCCCAGATCGCTATTGTCGACAGGCACGTCGCGCCAGCCGAGGACGCGATGGCCTCCGCTTGCGATTTTTTCTTCAATGATTTTTTCAATCTGCGCGCGCGCCTTAGCCTCCGGCGGCAGAAAAATCATACCGACGCCATAGGCACCTTCTTGCGGCAGGGTCAGTGTGTCGGCCAGAACTTTGCGGAAAAACCCGTCGGGTATTTGCAGCAGCATGCCGACGCCATCACCGGCTTTCGGGTCTGCGCCGACGGCGCCGCGATGCTCAAGATTTTCCAGAATGGTCAGCCCGTCGCGGACAATGTCATGGCTTTTGACATTTTTGATATTTGCCACGAAGCCGATGCCACAAGCATCGTGTTCATTGGCCGGGTCATAAAGACCCTGACGTGCAGGCAGACCCGGACGCGACGTATCACGGCTGGCGGATTTACTGTTCAATTCTGCCTTGTGCTGGCGCATTGCTTTTCCCATCCGTCGCGGAGCCTATGCCGGCTAAGCACCCGGCTCCGAAATCGATCATTCCCTAAATCCATACTCTCATATGGCAATTTCAAGACCCCGCCACCGTTCCACGCTTTAGGGGTAAAACGCCGCGAACAGGTCGCGTTCGTGTGACATATATATGCTACAAAAACCTTAAGAAAACAAGCAAATCGGTCAATATTATTGACCTAAATCCGGCTCGCTGGTCGCAAAAACGGCTGTTTTCGCAGGGGTAGAGCGGATGCGCGATGCCATGTCGCAGGGGTTAAGCCATGGTGCTTTTGAAAAACCGCGCAATGTCCTTCAGCGCCGCGCGGCCTTCGGGAACGAGGCGGAAGGCGATTTGGTGCACATGCGGCATGTCATCCCAAATCTGCAATTCGGCTTGCGTGCCGGCCTCTTTGGCGCGCGCAACGAGGCGGGTGGCATCGTCATACAGCACTTCTTCCGTGCCAACCTGCACAAAAAGTGGTGCCAAACCCGATAAATCGGCAAAAACCGGCGATATGAGCGGGTCATTGGCGGGATGCCCGTTGCAATAATACGCCACCGCTTCGGGCATGCGGTCAATATCGATCATCGGGTCGCGTTCAGCATGGGTGCGTGCGCTTTCACCGCTTGCGGTCAGGTCTGTCCAAGGCGACAGCAAAGCGGCCGCTTTGGGTTGGGTTTTGCCGTGTTCCTTCAATTTAAGCATCAGCGCCAAGCTCAATCCGCCGCCCGCACTGTCGCCTGCGACAAACATTTTTTCCGGCATCACGCCTTGCTCGATCAACCAGTCATAGGCAGCCTCGGCATCTTCGATGGCAGCGGGAAACGGGTCTTCCGGCGCCAATCGATAATCCAACAACAGCGCGCGGACATTGGCATAGCGCGCCAGCGCGCGCACCATATTGCGGTGTGTAATGGGCCCGCCCATAATATAACCGCCGCCATGCAGATAAAGCAGCGTGTAGTCGGCTTGGGGATTGCCCAGCCATTCGGCATAAATGCCCTTGATTTCGGTGGTTGAGGCCGGCGGCGCGCTTTTCGAGATCAGGTTCAAAACCAGCGACCTGTCTTCGCCCGAACGCACCCGCTTCAGCCCCTCCAGTCCTTCGCCAAATCCGCGCCCGCGAAAGGCACGCCGCAGCATCCGGCTGTAAAATCTCGATCTCAGGCTTGCCATAACGGTTTTCCTCTTTTGTTATAAATAAAGTGCCGGAGCGCGGGGAGGAAAATCGCTCCGGCACTTTCTCCGAAAACGATTGTTACGCAGCTTTAACCGTTTTGGAAATGTTTATTTTACGCGGCTTTTCTGCCTCGGGGATTTCGCGCACCAGTTCAATGTGCAGCAAGCCATTATCCAAATGCGCGCCTGATACTTGCACATTGTCGGCGAGCTGGAAGCTGCGCTCAAAGTTACGCTTGGCGATGCCGCGATACAGCAGCCTTGTGTCGGTATCCGCGCCGTCATGCTTGCTGGCACCGCGCACACGCAACACGCCGCCGCGTTCGATGATTTCAAGCTCATCTTCACCAAAGCCGGCGACCGCCATGGAAATCTGATAATCGGTTTCGCCGGTGCGGGCCACATTATAAGGCGGAAAGGCCGAGGCGTTATCGCTCGTGCCCAAAGCGTCAAAAATGTTCGCCAGTCGGTCAAACCCAATGGTTGAACGGTAAAGCGGGGTCATGTCAAAATTTGTCATCTTCATCTCCTTCGTTGAAGCAAGATCGCCGAGCCGATCCCTAAGGCCTCCGCCCGGCGGGTTGTCGCGCGGCACCATTGCCCCGTAACACCTCAGAGGTGGGGAGAAATGCCCGTGCTTCAAGGTCTTGAAAATCGGAAAAAAATTCCTAAGGCATTGATTGGGAACCTAAATATTACAGCCCGGCCCACAGCATCCAGCCAATGCCCGCCGGCGCGATAATCCGTGCCGACCACAACCAAAGGTTGAAGATGAGCGCCGAACTGCCCATCGCCGCGCGCATCATCGGCGCGGGTGCAACCCAGGACGCAAAAGCGACAACGCCCAGCCCGCACACCGGCATGACCAGCGCCGTGACGAAATAATCTTTCACATCAAACAGCGTTTTGCCGGCCAGCACGCCGGCGTCAAACAGGTGCACCTGCGACCAGATATTGAACGAAAACACGCTTGCCAACCCAACGCCGAATGACGCGCCCAGCATAAGGATGGCGGCTTTTACGCGCGACAGGCCAAATGTGTTTTCGGCCCAGCGAATGATCACTTCCGACAGCGACAGGCCCGATGTCAGGGCTGCGAAAAAAACCAGCGTGAAGAAAATAACCGCCAGCGCGCTGCCGCCGGGCAGTTGTGAAAACGCCAGCGGCAGGGTGGTGAAAATCAGACCCGGCCCTCCGGTCGGGTCAAGCCCTTCACCGAAAACAATCGCAAAAACACCAATGCCGGCAATCAGGGCAATAATCGTGTCGGCAATGCCAATGGTGATGGCGGCTTTTGCCAAATCGACCTGTCGGTCGAGATAAGCCCCGTAGGTGATCAGCATGGCGGCGCCAACCCCGACCGAGAAAAACCCGTGCCCGACCGCCGATTGAATGGTTTCGGGCGTGATTTTGCTGAAATCGGGTGTGAACAGAAAGACCAGAGCAGCGCCAACATCACCCGCCACGGCACCATAAATGGCAATGCCGATAAGCATGACAATCAAGGCCGGGATCAAAACCAGATTGGCGCGTTCCAGACCCGCATTTAATTTACGGATCAAAATCAGCCCGATCACCGCGAGAAATAAAATTTGATGCGCGATCATCTCACCGGGTGCAGCGTGCAGACCTGCAAGCAAATTGCTGGCGGAAGCTGCATCAAGGCCGTTCAGCGCGCCGGTCAAAGCCCGCACGATATACGCCGTCACCCAGCCCGCAATCACGGCATAAAATGTCAGCAAAATGAACGAGCCAAGCACGCCCAGCGTGCCGATGGCTGCAAAGCGCGCAGACCGGCCGCTTGCCAGGGCAATATTTTTGACCGCTTGCTGGGCGTCGCTGCGACCTTGGCGGCCAATGACCAGTTCGGCGGCGGCGATGGGTATGGCGATGGCGAAGATCGAGGCGAGATAGATAAGCACAAACGCGCCGCCCCCTTGCACACCTGTCATGTATGGAAATTTCCAAATATTTCCCAAGCCGACGGCGGCACCAATGCAGGCAAAAACAAATCCTGACTGGCTGGCCCAAGCGGGCATCTGATTTTCGCTGCTGGACATTTCTTCCCCTATTCCCGATCCGGTTGTTTTTTTGTTAAACTCCGGCGTAAATGTTAAACGACAAAACTCGCAAAAACCAGTGCGCGCGGCGGGCGTCTGCTCACCAAACCGATCACGAATAAAGGGAAGAATATGCAAAAAATCGAGTGGGACGCGCCGGCTGAATTGGTCGAATTTGCTGACAATCCGATGCCGGGGACAGGCGCGGCGGGATATCTTCGTGCCCGCGACGGCAAAAAATTACGCAACGCCGTGTTCATGCCCCGTGCAACCCCGCGCGCGACGGTGGTGCTGATGACGGGCTATTCCGAATTTATTGAAAAATATTTCGAGACCATTGGCGATCTGCTGGCGCGCGATTTTTGTGTGGTCGTTCTGGAATGGCGCGGGCATGGCTTGTCGGAGGGCAATTCAAAAGACCCGCAACGCTTGCATTTGCGCCATTTCGATCAAAATGTTGAAGATTTGGAAGACCGCTTTGACCGTTTGGTGCGCGGTGCGTGCCCGGCGCCCTATCTTGGGCTGGCGCACTCAATGGGCGGGCAAATTTCGTTGCGCGCGGCGCATAAGCATCCGGACTGGTTTGCAGCGCTGGCGCACTCCGCGCCCATGTTCGGCCTACGCATCAACCGTCACGCCATGCGGAATTTGCGTCTGGCCTTACCGTGGATCGCGCTGTTTTCGGGCCGTGATAATTGGAGCCGCTTTGACCCGCCCACGCGCACGCGCGAAAATCCGGCATCGAACAGGGTCACCACCGATGCAGCGCGCTATACGCGCAATGAGGGGGTGCTTGCATTTGATCCGCGCCTGCAAATCAATGGCCGCAGCATTGGCTGGTCGATGACAACTTTTGCCACCATCCAGCGCACCCAAGCGCCGCGCTATCTAAACGGGGTTTCGACGCCGCTTTTCATCGGCACGGCCGAACGCGACATTGTGGTTGATAATGACGCACAGACACACATCATCCGGCATGTGCGCGACGGGCGCGCCAAAGTCTACGCCGATGCAATGCATGAAATCATGATGGAAAAGGACGCGATCCGGCAGGCGTTTCTGGCTGATGTCGATGCGTTTTTCGCAGAAAAAGCGGGCATCTGAGATTTACGGAAAAAGGGTTAAAATCGCCTCGTGCAGCCGGGGATCACCGCATGCCACAATCTGTCCCCCCGCATGCGCCGGCCCGCCCTGCCAATCGCTGACAACGCCGCCCGCCTGTTCGATAATCGGAATGAGCGCCTGAATGTCATACGGGTTCAAACCTTCTTCGATCACAATATCGACAAAGCCGGCCGCCAGCAGAACATAATTATAGCAATCCCCGCCATAGCGGACGAGGCGCGCGCGCGCCGATATATCAGCCCAAAGCGCGGCTGCACCCGGGCTGATAAGAAGCTCCGGTGCCGTGGTTGCTATGGTTGCGTGCTCCAGCGTGGGGCAGGCGCGGGTGGTGATCGGGGTGGATTTGCCGGCGCGCACATGCAGCGCCGGGCCCGCGCGCGCGGCACAAAAACGCTCGCCCACATAAGGTTGATCCATAACCCCCAAAACCGGCACATCATTTTGCGACAGCGCAATCAACGTGCCCCAGATTGGCATGCCAGCAATAAAAGAGCGCGTGCCGTCGACCGGGTCGATGACCCAGCAAAAATCGTCGCCCGAACCCGATGACGGTTTTTCGCCAAATTCCTCGCCCAAAATGCCATGGTCGGGAAACTCAGCCAAAATAAGGTCGCGGATGGCGGCCTCGGCATTGCGGTCAGCATGGGTCACGGGGTCAAATCCGTCGGCGCCCAACTTGTTGTCAATCTCCAATGCGGCACGAAACAGCGGCAGGGTTTGTTCGGCTGCGGCATCGGCAAGCCGGTGGGCAAAAGCCAAAAGCGCGCTCAGATCCGACATGATCTATTCAGCCGCCGATTTTCCTTGCGACCGATCGCTGGCAAGCTGCGCGGCGAGATCGGGCACTGCGGCCAGATGGCCGATGAGCCGGTGCATTATCGTGGCTAATTCGTCGAAGCCGGCATGGCGCTGATAGCTGCGCTCGTCCATATAAATGGCGCGGTTGATCTCGATTTGAATGGCGTGGCGGCCGGTTTCGGGACGCCCGTAATGCTCGGTGATATAACCGCCCGCATAAGGCTGGTTGCGGGTTACGCTGAGCCCTGCATCTTTCAAAAAACCCTCGACAAGCTCGGTCAACACCCCATGGCAGGCGCGTCCGTGCCGTGTGCCCAGCACAATATCAATTTGCGGTTGTTTCGGGCGTGCATCATTTTGGCGCGCGGCTTGCGAGGGCATGGAATGGGCGTCGACCAAAATCGCGGTGCCGAACAAACCATGAAGTTCGTCGAGTTTGTGCGCCAGCGCGGTATGAAACGGTGTGTAGAATTTTGCAATGCGATGCTCGGCCTCGGCAAAAGCCAGCTTGCCGCTGTAAATCGGCGTGTTTTCCGCGACAAGGCGCGGCACGATGCCCAGCCCCGCCCGCGCGCGCAGCGATTTGGAGTTGAATTGCGAGGGCAGGTCGTCTTCGAATAATTCCTGTTCCAGTTCAAACGGCGCGCGGTTCAAATCGAGATAGGCGCGCGGCAGCCGCGCCGCCAGCAAACTTGCTCCAAGCGTTTCGATGCCGGCAAACAGATCGGCCACAAACATGTCTTCTGATTGGCGAATGGCGTGGGCGTCCAACCTGCTTGCAGTCAAAAAATCTTCCGGGTAATGCGCCCCGCTATGGGGTGAGGTGATGAGCAGCGGTTGGGCCGGCGTTTCCGGCGCCGGCTCGACAAAATCAAAAACTTGATTTTCAGCTTCCATGATTTGAACCTATCACAGATAAGCGCGCAAACATATCGGTCTCAGTGTCGCGGGTCGCCGGCCCATGACACGCTGCGCGCTGCGCGGTGGCTCAAAAAAACTTGCTTTTGGGCAGGATTGCTGGAATAAACAGCGCGCATTACGTGGCACGGGCGATTAGCTCAGCGGGAGAGCACTACCTTGACATGGTAGGGGTCACTGGTTCAATCCCAGTATCGCCCACCACCGGCCACCGTCCGTATTTAGCGGCCTTGTCCCTGCATTATTTGTCGTCGTTAATGGGAATAGAGCCCGGAAGAATGGCCGTGGCAAGCTTCCATTGGCTTTTCGGTTTGACAAGAACCATTGCGGCCTCGGCCTTTGCCACAATGTTGTCCGATGCATCCAGACGCGAGAAAACAACCCGCATAATGGCAGACTTATCGCCTTGGTAGATGATTTGCGTTTCGTTGATGACCGAGCGTTTCCAGCCGGTTTTTTTGATCAGGTCGAAATCAATATACTCTTCCCAAGATGCATAGCTGACGGTTTGCCCATTGCTGATGCGCTGAAAAGGCTTGGCAAACACGGTGTCGAGTGTTTTTGCGTCTTCGGCATTAAACGCATCAAAATAATATTGTAGGAATTTTTCCGGTGTTTTTTCGTTTTCCAAATGCCCGCCGGCCAAGGCTTGACATGTAACCCCAATGACCAACACCAGCATTGCTAAAAATTTACCCGTCACCATCTTCTCCTTACGCAAAAATATGCCCACCAGCATTATATCTGGCAGAGCAAATGAAAGTTTTTGTAATACTCGGCATAGTGCATGTCGCCTACTGTCGGCAGCTTTTGGCGGTCGTCTTTGAGCTTGGCATAATATTGCCTCAGATTGTCGATTGCACCGACGCTTTCAATGCTGCGTTTTATCTTGGGTCGTTCGGCAATGATCGGTTCCATGGAGGCAAACATGCCCGCCCCCCACCAAGAAATGGCGGCGAACAGAAAAACATCCGCCACGGTCAGCCGGTCGCCCAACACATAAGGGCCTGTATCGCTCGCCGCGCGCTCAATATGGTCAAATTTCATGGCAAGCGGCCCGGCGGTTTTGTCCATTTGCGCGGCAAGAAATTTTTCCTGAACGCCCATGCCCAGCATGGTCGACAAAAGCGGCGCTTCTTCGATCGGGTCTTGCGTGTCTGCCAGAACCGGCCAAATGTCCTCAAGCATATCCATAAACCCGTCGACCAATAAGGCGTCTTCCGGATTTTCCGGATAAAGCGGCTTGCCATTATGCTGAATGTGCTTGCCCAAATACCGCAAAATCGCACGTTGCTGGCCGAATGTGCGCCCGTCGGGAAGTGTCAGGGTCGGCAAGCTGCCCCATGGGGTTGTGGCCTTTTTTTCGGCCCATGTGCCATCGTCGAAGGGCACAAGGTCGCTGCCTTCAGGATTGGGCAGGGGCAGGGGCAACGGGATAAAGTTTTCGTCAAAATCCAGCCCGCCAATAGCCATCAGCGCCCTGACGCTTTCTCCCCGGCCGGGAATGTTCCAATAGGTGAAAATATATTTGCCTTCCTGAGCCATGACACAACCTCCGATTTTCCTCACACCATGCTGGGCGTTACAAATATAATGCCAAACGGTTGGGTGTTTGTCTGCCCCTTGAGTTGCATAATCTGCCGGCTTTGCCGCGGCGCGCCGATTTGTCTTGTTTGGTACATGTTGATAGAATTTTTTCGAAACAGCGTGGCATGCCGACACAGATATGGGGCACCGGAGATATGCAGTTGATAAAATTGACCAGCTACCCGCTCACGCTCGGCGTGACCAGTGCTGGCTGGCGATAAATTTACGGGGACAAAATGCGTTTAAGACAAATTTGTCTGGTGGCCGAAGATCTTGAAAAAAGCCTAGAAACCTTGGCCGCATTGCTCGACAGCCCGGTTATTTTTCGCGACCCCGGGGTCGCGCATTTCGGCTTGGCAAATGGCCTGATTATGACCGGCGGTGATTTCGTCGAGGTCGTCAGCCCGCTTCCCGGCGTTGATGATACTGCCGCCGGACGCCATCTCGCGCGTTGCGGGGACAGTTTTTACATGGCGATTTTTCAATGCGCCGACGCCGCCCCGCTGATCAACCATATTAAGGATAATGGCGGGCGCGGGGTTTTCGAGATCGATGCTGACGGCGTGCGCGCCACGCATTTTCATCCCAGAGATTTTGGCGGCGCCATTGTTTCGGTTGACAGTATGGGGCGCGCGGACTGGCAATCGCCGCGCGCATATTGGCAATGGGCTGAATGGCCCGCGGAAAATGCACCGACCCCCGACACAAATACCGCCATCGGCGCTCTCGCGGGGTTGCGCGTGTCGGCGGCTGTGCCTTCTGACGTGCAAAACGTCTGGGCGGGCTTTCTACAACGCCCGAAAAACGGCGACGCGCTGGCGTTTGACGGTGCCGAGATCGCGTTTCACAAAGGCGAGGTTGCGCGTCCCGAAATCAGCGATATTTATTTCCACGCCGGACGCGACAGCGCCAACACCGTCCTCGCGCGTGCCGAACGCATTGGGTTGCCGCTCGAAAATGGTGGTGTCAGATTTGGCGGCGTTGTCTGGCATTTCGGCGGGGCGCGCTGAGCGCGTTGTCTCACGCCGATACGGGCAGCGGCGACCAGATGTCGGCGATGCGACGACCATCGAACACGGCAATTTTGGGAAATTGCAAAAACACCGCTTCGCTTTGTGTCGGGCGCAAAAACACAAAATCATCAACCGCCAAATCCATGCGTGGCGGCCCGACCAGCATTTCTTGATTGCTCGACCGGCCAAACAGGGCGCTGTTTTTGAGCCGTGTCGGAAAAACCGGCTGCGCCATCCAATAGCCGCCATGGATAAAAACCGTGGTGCCTGATTTCGGCTTGCCCAGCAAATTATTTGCATATTCAAGCGCGGGCAGGCGAACACCGCGGCTCACCTTCAGCGCTGGGGTGGCGATAAAAGCGGCGGGCTGAAACGCCTTTAATATCGGCAAATCAAAATCGCTGGGCTTGACCAGAGCCGAGCCTGCCGAAATTTCATTGGCGTGGCTGGTTGAATTGTACAGGCCAAAGGTCGGGCTGCCCGCCGTGTTGAAGGTCATATTGTCGATCTCGGTCGGCGCGTAGCGCGCCGCAAGCTGCGCGCGCGCTGCCATATAGACCGCATTGGCCCCTTTGCGGGCGCGGTTGCGCCAACCCGCCAGCTTGGGAATTTTGCTCAGATGCGGTTCGTATCCCATCAGTCCGGTCAGTTTAAGCGCGGGCGTTTTGTCGAGCGCTTCCAGCATCGCACCCAGTGCGGTGCCCGGCTCCACACCGCCGCGATGCAAGCCGACATCGATCTCCAAATTGACGCGCAAGGATATTTTCTTCTGGCGCGCAAGTGCGCCCAGTTCCACGATCCGTTGCGGGGTGTCGACCAGAAATTGAATTTGGCGGGCTGCTGCGGTGCGTTTGCGCGTCGGCACGCCGTCAAACAAGGCAGCAATCGCAGCACTCGGCAGGGGTTTGCCCATAAGCTGGTCGGCCTCGGGCAAGAGATCGAGCATTTGCAACGCCATGGTTGCATTGAAACTCATCAGCCGATCGGTGCGCGCGCGCGTGGCGACATGGGCGAGAAGGGGGCCGCATGGCAGAGATTTGGCGACAATGCGAAATCCCATATCGACGGGCAGCATGGTTTTCAGGTGTTTGATATTGGCGTTGAGGCGCTGACGGTCGACGACCAGTACTGGCTCGGCAAGCCCGGCCCGTTTCAGTGCCTTTTGCACCGTAGCGAAGTAATCGGCTTGTGCCGCGCTCATGCCTGCGCCCCGAAAAGGCTTGCCAGATAAGGGTTCAGCATGCGCCCGGTTGGGTCGAGTTCGTGGCGCAAGGCCTTAAAGTTTTCAAAATCGGGGTAAAGCGCGCACGCATCATCATGCGTCAAACTGTTGAGCTTGCCCCAATGCGGCCGCCCACCGGCTTTGCGGAAAATTGGTTCGACATGGCTAAACAAAAACTCATAGGCGTCTTTGTGATAGCAATGCACGGCAATCGAAATGCGGTCTTCGCCCTGAAATGGCGACAGCCAGCCGCTATCGGCTTTTGTGCGGCGCGCCTCAAAGGGAAAAAATATGTCGCGGCGATGGCGCTCAATATAATGGCGCACCTCTTCCATGGCCTCCAGACCGCTCGCCACGGGCAGGTGATATTCCATCTCGTTGAACAATACATTGCGCGCGCTGGACAAAAGCTGCCAACTTTCACCAACCACATCTTCGGCGATTTGACTGCCCGCAATGGCGCGGGACAGCAAAAATTTTCGTAATGCGGGCAGCCAGCCCACCCAGTCGCGCAACGCTTTGAGCTGCATGACCTCATCGTCGCTTGTGTCGGGCGCGCGCGGGGTGTCTTCGCTGTCGACGATATTATGCGTCAGGCCGAAGGAGAACCCTGAAAACGGAATGTAAAAAAATTCAAAATTGCGGTTTTCCGACCACAGGCTGTGGGCGCGCGCCAGCAATTCCTCATGGGGTTCGGCCCACATGCGCCGGTGTAATTTATGCCGCTCGACAAGCTGCATCTCAATTTCCGTCAGCACGCCCAGCGCGCCCAGCCCCACGCGCGCGCCGTCCAGCTGGTCAGTGTTCTGGCGGGTGCTGATCTCCACGTGCTCGCCCGCGCCCGTCACCAGCCGCAGACCGGTAATTTCAGCGTGTAAAGCTTGCAAATTCTGGCCCGTGCCATGCGTGCCGGTGCTGGTCGCGCCCGCCAGCGTTTGCACATCAATGTCGCCCAAATTTCGGAACGCATAGCCTTGCTCGGCCAGTTGCGGCGAAACATCGTGCATACGCGCGCCGGCTCCAATCCAGGCGCGCTTGGTGGTGGTGTCGACCTTGCCGACCTGATTGAAATGGTCGAGTTGCAAAATCAGATGATCATTGGGGACAAGGTGCGGCCAACTATGCCCTGACCCGACCGGGCGCACCGGCCCCGTCGCTTGGCTGACAAGGCGAACCAGAGCGTCCATATCGGGCGGGTTTTCCAGCCGCGCTTGCGCCGGTGCGAGCGATTTGGACCAGTTCTGCCAGTTTGACGCGTGATGCAAATCAATTCCCCTTTTGTCGTCGGCAAAGTCTACCAATTTGCCGCCGGAAAGAAAGTGCGGCGATTGGTCGGCACGATTTTAGCGCCTATTGCGCCCAGCCGCCGCTGAACGGGATCGCCTGACCGACGAAAAAATCGCTTTCATCGGACGCCAGAAATACCGCAAACAAAATATCTTCGCGCGCGGTTGCGAGGCGTCCGGCGGGCACTTGTTTGAGCAATTCTTTGAACACTGGCGTGGTGGTAAAGTCGGGCGGAAAGTAAATCGGGTTTTCGACAAAATTCTGCGCGATCAGATTAACCTGTACATTTTGCGCCGCCGCCTCCATGCCGACGGCACGCACATAGCCCACTTGGGCGTGACGCGCCGCGCTATAGGCCGACAGCCCTTGCATGGCTTTGAGGCCGGTGGCGCTGCCGAACACAACTATTTTGCCTTTTTTGCGGGCAACCATTTGCGGCAACGCTGCGCGGCACAGGCGGTGGAGCGGATGCACCATAATATCGAACATGTCCTGCCAGACCTTATCGTCCATATCTGTGGCCGCCACGCCGAGGCTGGGGGGCGCGGCGAGATTGGCAATCAGAACGTCAATCTCCCCAACGTCGGCGATCAAGTCTTGGGCGCGGCCCGGTTCGGTCAAATCCGAGGTGTCGGCGATAATTTCCGCACCGAATTCGGGAAAGATCTCGCAAGTTGCCGGGCCCATATATTCATCTGCTTGGGTTACCAATATGCGTTTACCTGCAAGCCTGTTCATCGTCTGTGTTCCTTACGTGCCAAGTTCGTGATGCTAGTTTCGTGGGGCAAACTTCGGTCGCGCTACAGGTCTTTTTGCGGATTGACCAAGTATTTTTCGCCGGTTTTCTTGGGCAGATAGCGCGCAATGGCTTCCGGTGTGATCATCTCATGCAGCGAAAGTTCAGCCGTGTAATCGCTGGCGAAAATCGTGTCGATTTCATTGGCGATGCGCTGGCGCAATTCGCCGGTGCGTTCATTGCCAATGCGCGCCAGCAGCAACGGCATCAGCCAACCGCCGATCGACCACGACATGCCATAGGCGCGGTTCAGTGTCGTCGGCGAGAAATCCAGACTGCCATACAAATAAACCTGCTTGAGTTGCGTTGAGCCATAGGTGTTCAGCCCGCTGGCATTGCGGCTGGCCGCGCGTTCCATGGCGGTCAAAATATCCGACGCCATTTTGCCCCCGCCAATCGCATCGAAACCAAGCGTGATGCCGGTTTCGATCAATGTCTCGGTCAAGTGATCCATAAAGTCGCTATCGGCGGAATTGCAAATATGCGTGGCCCCCAAGGCGCGCAAGGTTGCGGCCTGTTCGTCCGAACGCACAATATTGACCAGCGGCACATCTTCAACCTGACACAGCCGCACCAGCATTTGCCCCAGATTGGAGGCCGCCGCCGTGTGCAATAGGCCGGTGTGATTTTCCATCCGCATGGTTTCCAGAAAACACAATGCCGTGAGCGGGTTGACGAAAGACGAGGCCGCGCGCTGCGGCGAGGTGGTGTCGTTATGGGCGAGGCAAGTTGCCGCCGGCACGCACGCATATTGCGCGTAAGCCGCGCCCGGCATGATGGATACCAACTTGCCGTCCAGCGCTTTGGCGGCGTCGCTGTCGCCCGTGGCAATAACCGTGCCCGCACACTCATTGCCCACGGGCAGTGTTTGGTCGAGCCGTGAGGCCACCATGCCCATGCGGTTTTCGGGCACGGGGGCGACCAATTTGGCATTGTCGAATTGTGCTTGATCAATGCTGGCCGGGCCAAATAGCGGGCCCATATCGGACGGATTTATCGGCGCGGCATCAATCCGCACGACAACATCATCGGGGCCGGGTGTCGGCATGTCGACATCGGCAATGGTGAGTTCAAGCTGTCCGGCGCTGGTGATGGTGGAAAAAACCTGTTTACCTGTTGTCATTGAAATAATCCTTTTCTTGGTTTTGGGTTAGAGCGTTTTGGGTCAGAGCGTTTTGGGTGCGGGCGGCTTAGGGTCGCATGGTAGCCATAAATGGCGCTGGCGGATCGGTCTGGGCGGCTTGTGCCAGTTCCAGCCACGCCGCCAATTTAGGCCGGGTTTCGCGCGGGTCGATAATCTCGTGCACGCTCAAACCCTCGGCGCGCGGAAAAGGCGACTGGCTGGCTGCCAGCATCTCTTCAAGTTCTTTCTGGCGCGCCGCCGGGTCGGGTGCCGCGGCAATCTCGCGCGCGAAAGCGACAGCCACGCCGCCCTCAACCGGCAAGGCGCCGCTGGCCGCACTGGGCCAACTCAGCACATAGGAATCCGGGCCAAAATGGGCTTGGGCGGCCACACCAAATGCTTTTTGAACCTGCACGCTGGCCCATGGCACGCGCGATTGCAGAACAGCCGAAATAGCCGCCGTGCCGTGGCGTATGGTGCCGGCGGCTTCGCTGTCAGGGCCGATCATAAAGCCCGGCTCATCGACAAAACTCAGCACCGGCAAATGAAAGCTGTTGCAGAAATCGACAAAGCGGCGAAGTTTTTGCGCGGCGGCGGCCGTCATGGCACCGGCATAATACATACAGTCATTGCCGATGACGCCGACACTGTGCCCGTTCAGGCGCGCAAGGCCGGTGATGAGGCTGGGGCCATATTTGCGGCTCATCTCGAAAAAGCTGGTGGCGTCGCCCTCGCGATCCACGACATCGGTGATGACTTTACGCATCTGAAAGGGCTGGCGCCGATCTTTGGGCACGATATTGGCGAGCGCATCCTCGCATCGGTCGACCGGGTCACTGCATGACAGCCTGGGCGGGCGCGCCCACGCGTTGTCGGGCAGGTAAGACAGAAACCGCGCAATTTGTCTCAGCGCGTCTTCTTCGTCGCTGGCCAGATTGTCGATCGCCCCGCTTTTCAAGTGAACCTGCGGGCCACCCAATTCTTCTTTGGTCAAATCGTGCCCCAGGGCGCGTTTGACAACCTGCGGGCCGGCGATCAAAACCGCAGCGTTTTCGGTCATCACCGAAAAATGCGAGGCGACCAGGCGCGCGGCCGGCAACCCGGCCACCGGGCCCAGCGCGGCGGTGGCGACCGGCACATGTCCCAGCGTTTCGGCCAACGGCACAAAGCGCGAGGTGGTAAAGACCGGTTCGCCCAAGGGACGGCGCTTTTTTTCCTGCGCGGTGCCGCCGACGGAGCCGCCGCCGCCTTCGTGCAGGCGGATGAGCGGCACTTTAAATTTGAGCGCGAGCTGTTCGGCATAGACGCTTTTGCGTAAGCCCGCGGGATTGGGCGAGCCGCCTTTGAGGGTGAAGTCCTCGCCGCCCACAATCACCCGACGCCCGCCAATTTCGCCAAATCCCAACACGAAATTCGCGGGCTGAAAATCAGTGAGTTGCCCGGCGTCGTCATATTCGGGTACGCCCGCGCCTTCGCCGACTTCGTTAAAGCTGTCCGTGTCGAGCAAAATGTCGATGCGCTCGCGGATCGTCAGCCGGCCTTTTTCATGTTGGCGCGCAACGGCCTCGGCGCCGCCTTGCTGCTTAGCCAGCGCACGGCGGGTTTTAATCTCATCAATATCTTTATCCCAACCCATGACCGACCTCAGGAGACATCCAGTTCCGCCACTGTCTGGTCTTCGGAAACCATATCTTCCGCGCCAACATGCAGGGCCGCCAGCGTACCCGCGCGCGGGGCCAGAATGGGAATTTCCATTTTCATCGACTCGAGGATGATAATGACATCGTCTGCTGCGAGCGCGTCGCCCACATTGGCGACCACCTTCCAGACCTGTCCGGCAATCTCGCTGGTAACTTTAACTTTCATGGCAGGCTCCCTGTCAGAAAGCCTAGCCACAATCACCTGTCCAGCGCAAGCGGCGCATGATTGATTTCGGGCAGAACATAACGCGCGAAAAGATCACATTCGTCCTTGTGCGGGTAACCGGACAGAATAAAGGCGTCGATGCCCATATCGCGGTAGCGGTTGATTTTGGCGAGCACCTGATCGGGGTCGCCCACGATCGCCGCCCCGCAACCCGAGCGCGCGCGCCCGACACCCGTCCATAAATTTGGTTCGACAAAATCGCCATCATTTCCGGCCGAGGCCGCGTCGCGCAATTCCGCCTGGCGGCGCACGCCGATCGACTGGCTGTCGAGCGATTTATTGCGGATTTCTGCACCGATTTCAGCATCGAGCTTGCTGACAAGCTGGTCGGCGGCCTGGCGCGCTTGCGCCTCTGTCTCGCGCACAATGACATGGGCGCGATAGCCAAATTTCAAGCTGCGATGATATGCCGTCGCGCGCTGGCGCATATCGTCCAGAATGGCCTGAACAGCGGGTTCGGTATCCGGCCACATTAAAAACACATCTGCCGCCTGCGCTGCCGTGTCGCGCGCTTGTGGCGACAGGCCGCCAAAATAAAATGGCGGGCAATTTCCGCTCCGTGTTGCCATGCGGGGTGGGTCAATGTCGAGTTTTATAAATTCCCCATCCACCGATACCGGCTCCCCGTTCAATAAAGCGCGCAGCGTTTGCATGGTTTCCAATGTGCGCTGATAGCGCGGTGTGCTGTCCAGCGTTTGCCCGGGCATATCGGATGAAATGATGTTTATGGTCAGGCGTCCGCCCAGCATGCGGTCGAGCGTTGCCAGTTGGCGCGCAAGCTGGGGCACCCACATTTCGCCGCAGCGCACGGCGACGAGCAGGCGCATTTTTTCCAGAAGCGGTGCGATGCCACCTGCAAAGGCGATCGAGTCCATGCCCAGCGTATAGCCGGAGGGCAACAAAATATTGTCAAAACCGTTTGCCTCCGCCGCCAAAGCGATATCGCGGCAATGCGGCCAACTGGCTTTCAGCGCCGGATCTTCCACGCCAAGAAAACGGTAATCATCATCGCAAAGGGCCGAAAACCAGCTTATTTCGGCATCGGGGCGTTGGGTCATGGCGGGGTTTCCTGTTGTGGGTCTGCGTTTTTGGGGGCGGGTTTTAGGGCAGCGGCACACCGTCGCGCGCTTCAATCAGGGCGTAAATATCGGCGCGGGTGAGGCGCACATTAAGCGCATCCGCTGCTTGGCTCATGCGCGCCGGTGTCTGGCTGCCGATGAGCGCCACAGGCCGGGCCGGATGCGCCAGCACAAAAGCCAGCGCCAGCCCCGCGCGGTCGGTATTTTCGCGTGCCGCCAAGCGGTCGCAAGTTTCAAATAAAGCGTCCGGCAAATCCGTGCCCGTCATCAGAGCACCCCCGCCCAGCGGCGACCAAGCCAGCGGCACCATGCCAGTTTCCATGCACAAATCCATATTGCCATCGCGCAACATGGCGAGGTTTGCCAGCGAGTATTCGCATTGCGACGCCACCAACGGCGCTTTCAAATGCGCCGCCAGCGCGCGGGTTTGGGCGGGTGTGTAATTCGACACGCCGACCGCCCGAATTTTGCCTGCCGCGACCAGCCCATCCAGCGCGGCGGCGGTTTCGGCAGGGTGGGTCAACATGTCGGGTCGGTGGATCTGGTAAAGGTCAATCAGGTCGGTGTTCAAACGCGTCAGCGAGCTATCGCATGCGGCATTGAGATAGCCGCTATTTGCAACATAAGGCACGCCGGGCAAAATGCCGCCCTTGCTGGCGAGCACCATGCGCTGGCGTAATTCCGGCGCGCGCGCCAATACCTGCCCGAGTAGGGTTTCGGCTTCGCCAAACGCCGTGCCGCCCCAGTCCAGCCCGTAAACATCGGCATTGTCGATCAATGTCAGGCCGAGGTCGAGCGCATGCGCGATGCGCGCGGTTGCGGTTTCGACATCAGTGTTGACAAAGCGCCAGCAGCCAAACCCAAGCGGGCCGACCTCAAATGGCCCGATCTTGCGCGTCTCGCCATTGACCAGATTTTCGTTTTCGGCCGATTGATCGCTCATTTATAGCCCCACTTCCTGCATGGACACGACGCGCGCTTGTGCCGCCGCCATTTGCGCGGCCACCCCCATGGCAACTGCGCGATGGCCGTCTTTGGCCGTAACAATAACATCCGCCGCGCCGCGCACGGCCTCGACGAATGCCTGATTTTGAAAATATGTGGCGCCCGAATGATATCCGGCATCAAGGATTTCTTGGTCAATATGGATGGTTTCGCTGTGCATCTGCCAGTCGGCGCGGGCACCGCGCGCCACGATATTTTGCGGCAGCAGACACTCGACCTTTCCGGTCTCGCCAATGGCGCAGAGTTCTTCATTATGGCGCGAGGCTTCGGCGAACATGCACAGATCTAAAAGCGCGCGCGCACCATTTTCAAAGTCGAAAATGACGTAAGCATTGTCCAAAATATCCGGTACCTCGCCATTATAGCGCTCGTCAAGATGGTTGACATCGCGTCCCGCCGAAGCCATGACCCGGACCGGCTCACTGGCGATAATGCACCGCATCAGATCGAAAAAATGACAGCATTTTTCCACCAGCGTGCCGCCGGTATGAATATTGAAACGGTTCCAATCGTCGACTTTTTGTAAAAACGGAAAGCGGTGCTCGCGGATCGACAGCATGTGCAGCCGACCGATCTCACCCGCATCCACACGGGCGATCATATCCGCCAAAGCCGGTTTGAAACGATATTCCATGCCGACCTGAAAGATTTGTCGGCTATCTTTAATGCGTGCCAGAATTTCGCGCGTGTCGTCCAGCGTGGTGCATAGGGGCTTTTCGCACAAAATAGGTTTGCCCGTTTCCAAAGCCGGACGCAGCACGTCGATATGATGAAAATTCGGCGTGGCAATTACAAAGGCGTCGAGCCCCGGATCGGCGAGCAGTTTTTCAAAATCATCGACCGGCGTGACGGGGGTCGCGCACAGCGCGGCACCTTGCGCGCGCATGTCGGCATCTGTGTCGGCGATGGCACCAACGCGCACGCCGTCAAGCAGGTTGAAGTTTTGAATATGTTCCTGGCCCATCATGCCGCTGCCGATGAGCCCGATCGCTATGTCGTCCATCTGCGTCATATATCCACGTGGCGGCTTTGGGGATCGAAATTGTCGAGGTGGCGCGCCGTGGGGCTTTTGGGAACGTCGTCGAGCTGTTTCCATGTGCCCATCATCAAATCGCCCAGCGCATTGGTAATGCCCCAATTATAATTTTCATTGTGAAAATGATGGCGCATATGGGCTTCGCGCAAGGCGCGCCCCATGGGTGTTCGTGGGCGATAGGCAGGCGTGTGATGGGCCAGATGGATCCACTCGTAAAACAGATAATAGGCAATCGAGCCGGCCAGCGGCACCAGCGCTACGGTGAGGCTCCAACACACCAGCGCGTAAAACGCATAGAGTTGTATCATCATGATCAAGATGGCGCTGGCCGGGGCAAATTGCAGCGCGCGGTCAGCCGGGTCGAGATGGTGACCGTGATGCAGCCGGATCTGGTAGTCGCGCCAACGACCGGGCACGGGCGACAAAGCCCCATGCAGCACGAATTTATGCGTTACCCATTCATAAAACGGTGCCGAGGCGACCACCAGAAGGAACCACGGCCAATGCGCCCACAAAGCCAGTTGGGAAATGCCGGCCAATGTTGCGAACAGCGCCAGAAACAGAAATTGGACGCTTGTGTGGTGCAGATAATCTTTGAAAATTGTCCTCATCGTAAATCTCCGTTCTAACGCCTACCAGCCAGCGCTTTGCGCCGTGCCGCCCAATGTCCGCAACGCAAACACCAGCTGGACTTGGGTTTCGGGTTCGATGGTGCCGACCTGTAAATGGTCGCGGTCAAACCGCAATTGAATATAAGTGCAGTCATCTTGATAGGTCAGATGCGCTTCATCGCGAATACGGTCGCTCAATTCCAGATCTTGTTGAAAACGCGCCCCAAAACGCCAATTTTCGGCCAGGCGCACATTAAGCTCGCTGGTCAATTCTTCGCGCGGCGCCGCGTTTCCTGCTTGGCCGATGTCCAAAAAAGCATAATCTGCACTCACCGAAAACCGCTGTCCGCGAAAGCCAAGTTGCGTGCGGTGCCGCAGAATATCGCCATTGTTTCGGTCAACCCGCAGGTTTTGCAGCAGCGACAATCCGCGATAGCCGATCTCAGCCTCGGTCACAATAGCGGAGGCTTCATCGCTAAAACCCGACGCCTCGGAAAAGCTGTCATTCAACAGATTGTAAGACTGGCCGACGAAAAACCGCGTGTGCAGGCCATTTGTGGTTTTCAGTTCATGGTCAATGCCATAATTGACACGGCTGGTTTCGTCTTCCGGCGCGGCGAGGCCGAAAAGGTTGGTCGCGCTCAGTTCATATATGGCGCCCGTGCGATAGGGGATACGGTCAAAGCTGTCATTGTCGCTGGCGAGCACAAGTTGTGCCGTCGGCTTCAGGGTTTGGCGCGACGCCGGCGCGCGGCGCACCAACGGGTAAGACAGGGTGATGCCGAAGCTGTCGGCGGCCAAGGTCTCGGTTTGAGAGTCCGGCAATCCGGCCTCCGCGCCATAATCGTCGAACAGATAGGCGTCGAGTTGCGCTTTATTGTCGAGGTTCCACACAAACCCCGCATCTGAAATATGCCGATACGACCAGTCGAGCCGCGTGCTGGCCTTGGTGACATCGACCCCCAGATCGCGCGACGAATATGCCACACGATTGACCAGTTGCATCTGGCCGTCGAGCGGGGCGTCGGCGAATTGCTTGATATAGGTGATATCGGGCAGGATAAAATCAACCGTATCGCTTGTCTCATTGCTCAGTGTATTGCGGAACTGACGGGCGTTAATATACAGATAATCAGCCCCAAAATAGCGCGACACATCAATGCTGTTGGTCAGCACATCGGTATTCGAAATTTGGTAGCGGCGGAAAAACAAATCGTCGCTCGGTTGGTTGATCGAAAAGCTGGTTTGCCAGCCCCGCATGTCGAACATGCCGCGACCGATCAGCCCGCCGCGAAAATCATTGTCACCATCAACCTGATCGAGTGTGCCCCGGGGCTGGTGGGCGTAAAAATCCAGATTATAGCGGCCTTGGTGTGTGAGGTGGCGCCACGCGCCATTGAGAACCACGCCTTCCTCGCTGGTAAAACTTGGGGTCAGTGTGAGATCGTAATTCGACGCCAGCGCGAAGTGATACGGCGTGCGTAGCCCGGTGCCGAAGTCGGATTGCGAGGTGAGAGACGGGGCAAGGAACCCGCTGCGGCGTTCGACTTCGGGCGCGGGGTGGCGCAAATAAGGCGTGTAAAACACCGGCACGCCCAGCACCTCAAGGCGCGTGTCGCGGTAGATTATGTTTTGCTTTTCTTCGTCCTTAATGACCTTTTTGGCGCGTAATTGCCAAATGGGGGCCGCATTCGGGTCTTCACATTCACGACACGCGGTATAGGTGGCGGCGGAAAGTTCGACGCGCGTCTCGCCAACGCGCGCGGCCTTTGCCGCTTGCAGGCGCACATCATCTTGCAAATAGGATTTGATTTCGGTGATGGCCCAGCGCTGCATCGCTTCGTCAAGCTCCATAGCCAAGGCGAGCGATCGCGTGCCGTCTTTGTGTGTGAAAACCACATTGCCGGTGACCACCATGCGCTGTTCGCTTTTGATCCAGTTCAGTTGATCACCGGTTACACGTTGGTCTTCATACACAATCACCACATTGCCTTGTGCGCTGACATCGCCCGTGGCGTTGTCGACGGAAATCGTGTCGGCTTCCAAAAAAGATTGCTGCTGCGCCAGTCCGGGGCTGGCAACCAGAAGTGTGACCGAGAGAAAAAGGATCGGAAAACAACGCATGCAATGTTTCGTTTTCGGCTAAAAAGAACAATGATATTGTGGTTAACACATTCAACGAGGCGCGCCAAACGCGATATCGACATATCGGCACATACGCCTTGCGCGAATCTTATAAACTGCCAGTAGCCATTCTGATGAAGGATCCGGCCAAGCCGACATCGGCATGCGGATCAGAAAGCTTTCCCAAGGCGAGGAACACATGTCGAAAAACAAAGTTACGGTCGTAGGTACGGGTTATGTCGGGATGTCGATGGCAGTTTTGCTGGCCCAGCATAATGAGGTGACAGCCCTTGATATCGACCCCGCGCGCGTCGAGGAGATTAATGCGGGACGCTCACCCATTCACGACCCCGAGATTTCGACGTTTCTGGAAACCAAGCCTCTGACGCTGAGCGCAACGCTTGACCCGCACCAAGCCTATGCGGAGGCGGATTTCGTGATTGTGGCGACGCCGACGGATTATGACCCGGAGAGCAATTTTTTTAATACCTCCAGCGTCGAAAATGTCGTCGCCGAGGCGCTGGCACTAAATGAGCACGCCGCGATTATTATCAAATCCACCGTACCCGTGGGCTTTACCGAGGAATTACGCGCTCGGCTCGGCAGCGAACGAGTTATTTTTTCGCCGGAATTTCTGCGCGAAGGGCAGGCGCTTAAAGACAATTTGCACCCGTCGCGCATAATCATTGGCGATCAGTCAGCGCGCGCGCGCGATTTTGCAGAATTGCTGCAAAAGGGTGCCGAAAAGCAAAATATCGAGACGCTGTTCATGGGCTCGACCGAAGCCGAGGCGGTAAAACTCTTCGCCAATACTTACCTTGCCATGCGCGTGTCTTATTTCAATGAACTTGATAGCTATGCCATGGCAAATAATTTGGATGTGCAAAGCATCATTGACGGCGTGTGTCTGGATGCGCGCATCGGCCAGCACTATAATAACCCGTCTTTTGGCTATGGCGGTTATTGTCTGCCGAAAGATACCCAGCAATTACTGGCCAATTACCTGTCCGTGCCGCAAAACCTTATTCAGGCGATTGTGCAGTCCAACACCACGCGGAAGGATTTCATGGCGCAACAAGTGCTGGCGCGTAACCCGAAAGTTGTCGGCATTTACCGTCTGGCGATGAAAGCGGGGTCGGACAATTTCCGCTTTTCGTCGATCCAAGGCGTGATGAAGCGTATCAAGGCGCGCGGTATCAGTGTCATTATTTACGAACCGCTCTTGTCCGAGGATACGTTCTTTAACTCCGAGGTTGTGCGTGATTTGGATATGTTCAAGGCGCGCGCCGATGTGATTTTGACCAACCGTATGGCCGACGCGCTTGACGATGTCGCCGATAAGATATTTACCCGCGATCTTTTCGGCAAAGATTAGAGTTGCAACCTGCAGGAGTTTGCCGAATTGTCTCAGAGTGCCCCGCGCGAAACAATATTGGTCACCGGCGCCGCCGGCTTTATCGGCATGCATGTGTGCCAGAAATTTCTTGATTTGGGCTATGCGGTTACCGGCATTGACAATCTGAACAGCTATTATGATGTTGCACTGAAAAAAGCGCGCGCCGATATTTTGGCAAAACGCAATGGCTTCCGCCTCGAACGCACGGACATTGCCAATGGCGAAGCGGTAGGGGCGCTTTTTGACAGCGTGAAACCCGATTTTGTTGTGCATCTGGCTGCCCAGGCCGGCGTGCGTTATTCGATCGACCATCCCCAGCCCTATATCGACAGCAATATTCAGGGCTTTTTCAACATTTTGGAAAACTGCCGACATTTTTCTGTACGCCATTTGGCCTATGCGAGCAGTTCCAGCGTCTATGGCTCGAATACGGCCATGCCGTTTCGTGAGACCGATAATGTCGACCATCCGCTGGCGCTTTATGGTGCCACCAAAAAAGCCAATGAGCTGATGGCGCACAGCTATAGCAATCTGTTTGATCTGCCGACGACGGGCTTGCGCTTTTTCACCGTTTACGGGCCGTGGGGCAGGCCGGATATGGCGCTGTTTTTGTTCACGCGCGCGATTTTGGCGGGTGAACCGATCGATGTTTTCAACGAAGGCCGCATGGTACGCGATTTCACTTATATTGATGATATCGCCGAAGCGGTTGTGCGCGTGACCTTGAAGCCGGCAACGCCTTGCGATGATTTCGACCCGTCTGCGCCCGATCCGGCGCGCAGCAATGTGGCTTATCGTCTGTTCAATATTGGCAATGGTCAGCCCGTGGAATTGCTCACTTATATTGAAGCCTTGGAAGCGGCGCTGGGCATGAAGGCAACAAAGAACATGCTGCCCTTGCAGGATGGCGACGTTGTCGCCACTTGTGCCGATTGCAGTGCGCTTGATGCTTGGATTGGTTTCAAGCCAGCTACGCCGGTCAGCGAAGGCGTGCGCGCCTTTGTCGAATGGTATCGCAGCTATTACGAACAATAACGTGCCATGAAGACTTTTTATCTCGCCGCAGCAAGAGCACTAAACGGGGGTATCTCGCTGCTCATTGTTTTTGTGCTGTCAAATTACTTTACACCGGCGGAATATGGGCGTTTCGGGCTTATCCATTCTGCCTATGTGGCGGTTTCGACCTTTTGTTTTTTCTGGCTCGGCGCTTATCTGTTCAGATTTTCCGATGTAAGCCAAACCCGCGCGTCATTATCGCAACTGGTGTTGGTGAGCCTTTTGATTATGCTCAGCGCCGTTTTCGCTTTGACGTTTTTCGGTTTCACCCAAACGCCCGGCGATGGCGTCATTATCGCGCTGGGGGCCATGGCGCTGGGCGGGTTTTCTGCGGTGCAGGAATTTCTGGCGGGGCGACAATTCTATCGCCAGTATTTTCTGACATCGGGCATACGGTTCGCTCTGGTAGTGGCTTTGGTGTTTCTCACCTTGATGTATCTGCGCGACCCGATGGTCGTGATGTCGATCGTCATTTTTGCATTGGCGGTGCCCGCAGTCATTATGTTTGCCCTGCACGGTGCCGGAGCCAGTTCGGGTGCCCTTGTCTCAATGGGCCGGGTTGACGCGCCGCAAATCGTCTCTGTGCTGCGCTACAGCGCTCCTTTCGTTGCCATCAGCCTGACCAATGCGGTGATCAATATGGCTGATCGGGTGGTGATCGGGCGGGCTTTGGATTTGAAATCTGTCGGGCTTTATGTCGGCGCGCAGGATTTGACCATGCAAATTGTCGGCGCATCAGCCAGTGTTTTACTGTTACGCACCGCCGCACCCAGCATGCAGGCTTTTGACGCGCATGGGCTGTCGCGCGCCACGGCACGGGCTTTCATACGCCGCATGGTTCTGGCGGGCGGTGCCCTGTTGGTGGTGATCGGCCTGTGCCTCGCGCTGGCACCGCAGACTTATTTGCTTTTATTGGCTCCCGAAGCACAGCAAGCTGCCGGGAGTTTTTATATTTTGCTGACCCTGGGGAGCGGGGTGTTTTTCTTGACAACGCTGATTTTCCACACCGTTTTGATGATCGAAAAGCGCACCCACATTATGGCTGCGGCCAGCCTGATTGTGCTGTTTGGCAATATTGCGGGAAATTTGGCGCTGGTGCCGGACTATGGTCTTGCGGGCGCGGCAGCGGCGCTTTTATTGTCCAGTGCGTTGGGCTTAATATATAGCGCCTTCATGACGCGAAAATTCTGGTGGGCGGTTTTTGCAAAATCAGTGTCCGGCGAAGAATAGGTCGCCGATGCAATTGCGACACCTTGCAAACTGAATTAAGTGTAAACTGTGTTTGTGGAGTTGGTATGGATGTGAGTTCTCTATCGCGGGTTTTTATTGTCGAGCCGTTCAATAGCGGCTGGATCATTGAAAAGCTCATGCGCGATATTCGCGATGAACTGCACGCGCGCGGACATGGCGTCCGCATCGGGCCGCCGGAACATTATCAAGGCGAAGAGATCTACTTTAATTCGCGCTATCTTTATGCTGCGCCGCAGCCCGAGGCGCGTGTCAATTCCGTGTTTGTCACGCATATTGACGACCATGGCAAAGAAAGCGAGATCCGCCGCGACTTTGCAAAATTTGACAGCTTCGTCTGCCTGTCGCCGCAAGAAAGCGGCATTTTGCGCGCCATGGGCTGCCCGCCGGAAAAAGCCACGGGCATTAATCTACCGCCGCGTGCGACCATGCAGGTCAAGCGTCCGCGCCTTTGCGTGCTGTCGGCCCGCTATCCGGACGGGCGCAAAAACGAACGCTGGTTGCTCGATTATTTTGACGCCAATCCCGAACGCCGCCATCAACTCATCATTTGCCTGATGGGGTATGACTGGGAAACTTTTGGTGTCGACCTCGCGGCGCGCGGCATATCGTTTGAAATTTATCGTTATGACCGCTCCCTGCCGGATGAATATGAGCGCCAAAAAGCACTTTTGCAGACCATGGATTATTTGATTTGCATGGGCTTCGACAGCGGCAATATGTGTTGCTATGACGGCCTCGAAGTGGGGCTGGAACTTATTTTGCCCAATATCAGCTATCATCAGGGCTTGGGCAGACGCGTGCGCTTGTTTGACGACCGCGCCGGATTTTTCGCCGAATTGGACGATGTTGCCGATGCCGTTGCCGAGGCTGACAGAGTGTTTAAGACGCGGGGGCCGAAAAATTATGTGTCGGAATTGCTGGCGCATTGGGAAGCGTGTGCCGATGCCGCGCGTCCGGTGGTGACGGCGCCCGACCCCGCCCGGGATATGCAAATTCTGAAGCAAAATCGGGAAAACTATCAGCCGATGAGTTTGCGCCGCGCCGCAGCTTCGGCTTATCGCCATTTGCGTAAAGCTTTTTGATGCAGGGTCATGTTTGAGGAGTGTGCCTATGGTGCAGCGTATTTGTCACGGTGAGGAAATGATGGCGCTGATCATTCGCGCCGATTACGAGGCGGAAGGCATTGAGTTTTTCACGCCCGACGAATTTTCCCAGCAGGTCGCCTATATGAACCGGCCGCGCGATTATGTGATCCCGCCGCATGTGCACAATCCTGTCACGCGCTCGGTATCTTACACCAAAGAAGTGCTGTTCATCCGCTCAGGGCGCTTGCGCGTTGATTTTTACACGGATGACCAAACCTATTTGCACAGCACAGTGCTCAATGCGGGCGATGTGATTTTTCTGGCAACTGGCGGGCACGGCTTTGAGATGTTGGAAGACACGCAAATTATTGAGGTGAAGCAAGGCCCCTATGCGGGCGATGATGACAAAACGCGCTTCAGCCCCGTGCCACCCGAGCAGGTAAGGATGTTGGATTAGATGATCCCGGTCAACACGCCGCTGCTGGCGGGCAATGAAAAAAAATATCTGACTGAATGTGTGGAAAGCGGTTGGATTTCCTCCGAGGGACCTTTCGTTGAAAAATTCGAAACGCGCTTTGCCGCCATGGTTGGGCGTGAACATGCGATTGCCGTGTCAAATGGGTCGGCCGCGCTTGATGCGGCGGTGGCAGCGCTGAAAATAGGGCCGGGCGACGAGGTTATTCTGCCCAGCTTCACCATTATATCTTGCGCCGCGGCGGTCGTGCGCGCGGGCGCGGTGCCCGTGGTGGTGGATTGTGATCCCGCCACATGGAACATGACGGCCGATGCGATCGAGGCGGCCATCACGCCGCGCACCAAAGCGATTATGGCGGTGCATATATATGGGCATCCGTGCGACATGGATCCGATTTTGGCGCTGGCGGCGGCGCATGATCTCTATGTCATTGAAGACGCGGCGGAAATGCACGGGCAGACCTATCGCGGGCGGCCGTGTGGCAGTTTCGGCGATATCAGCACGTTCAGCTTTTACCCGAACAAGCATATTACCACGGGCGAGGGCGGCATGCTGGTGACGAATGATGCCCGGCTTGCCGAGCGGTGCCGCGGCGCGCGCAATTTGTTTTTCAACAACCGGCAGCGTTTCGTCCATCACGAGCTGGGCTGGAACATGCGGATGACCAATATGCAGGCCGCCTTGGGGTTGGCGCAAATCGAACAGATCGACACATTTGTGAAGCGCAAGCGTGCTATGGGGCGACGTTATACCGAGTTACTGGCGGATATTCCGGGTCTCGAATTGCCGTTGGCCGCAACGGATTATTCGCAA
>CAJXCG010000003.1 GCA_913051715.1 uncultured Rhodobiaceae bacterium | reverse complement strand
TTTCGCTCATTTATGCCCCCGAATATGAAATGCCATAGGCGGGCGAGATGCAAGGGCGAAAAATGGATTCATCACAGACTTGATAAGGCGGGCAACAGGGTTTAGACCCGCGTTTTTTTTGGCATTATGAATTTCCACATTGAGGAGAGTGCCCATGTCCGCCACTTTGTCCGCCAACTTGTCTGCCACTTTGCAGCTGGCTGAGAAAATTGTCGCCTTACGCGACGCGCCGTTGAACGCGGAAGCTGAAACCGTCGCCAAACAGTGTTTGCTCGACTGGTTTGGCGTCGCCGTTCAAGGGGCGCAAGAGCCGGTCGCCGACATTATGACCAGTGAATTGACGCGCGGTAATGAGGGCACGCACAGCATTATTGGGCGACGCGAAAAAGCCAGCCTCATCGACGCAGCGCTGATCAATGGCACCATCGGCCACGCACTGGATTATGACGACGCCATTCCCGCCTCTTTGGGCCACGCCACCGTGCCAGTGGCACCGACCGTGCTGGCCTTGGCCGCCGAATTGGATGCGAGCGGCGAACAGACCTTGCGCGCGTTTTTGGCAGGATACGAAGCCGAGTGTGCCATTGGCGGATATTTTGGGCCTGACCATTACGCGCGTGGCTATCACGCAACGGGCACGATCGGTGCCTTTGGAGCGGCGGCGGCCGCCTCATTATTGCTGGGGCTGGACGCGCATCAGACCGCGCGAGCGCTGTCGCTTGCCGCGACCCAGGCCTCGGGCTTGAAATCGCTCTTCGGCTCAATGGGCAAGCCCATGCATGCCGGGCGCGCAGCCGCTGACGGGCTGCTGGCAGCGCGCCTTGTGGCGCGCGGGTTCGACGCCATTGAAGACGGGCTGGAAAACGCGCAAGGCGCCGGCCCCGTGCTGGCCGGTCTGGAGGCGGGTGCCGCGATTGATGTCACAAAATTCGGTACCCAGATTTGCGGTACATTGTTCAAATATCATGCTGCGTGCTATGGCACGCATGCGCCGATTGAGGCCGCGCGCGATTTTCTTGCCGCACACGACCCGGACGATATTGAAACGATAGAAATCCATGTCGGCACCATGACCGTGGGCATGTGCGATATCGAAACGCCAACCTCGCCGCTCGAATGTAAGTTCAGCATGCACCATACTGTGGCAATGGTTCTCGCCGGAATTGACACCTCCAGCCTTGATAATTACTCCGCCGAGATGGCAGCCAATCCGCGACTTGCCGGCTTACGGGATAAAATGCGTGTGGTGGGCGGCTTTGAAGACGAACACGGCATTATGAGCGCCAAGCTGGTGATCAATACCAAATCCGAGACGCTGGAATTTTACCGCCATACAGGTCACCCAAATGACGACCTCGCCAACCAGCAAATTCGGCTGGAAGAGAAATATGATGCGCTGGCGACACCCATCCTCGGCGACGCCGCAAACGCGCTAAAACAGGCCGTCAAAAACATCAAAGAAAGCGCGCATGTGCACGAATTGATGCGTTTGGCGGTGCCGGCCTAGCCGACCTCTGCATTATTTGCCGAGCAGACTGTCGGAAATAATGCGCTGCTGAATTTCTGAACTGCCTTCAAAAATCTTGGTCAGCCGCGCATCGCGCCAATAGCGCTCGACGGCATGCAGCGTCGTGTACCCTGCCCCACCGAGAATTTGCAAGGCTTCAGAGGTGACGCGCTCGGCCATTTCAGCGGCATAATATTTCACCATGGCAGCTTCGGTATCGCAGCGGCGCCCGCTGTCGATTTCGTTGCATACATGATAAAGCAACTGCCGCGCCGCTTCGATTTCGGTCGCCATGGTGGCGATTTTAAATCGGATCGACTGAAATTTTTCGATGGCGCGACCAAATTGTTCGCGCTCTTTGGCGTAGGCCATGGCGTCTTCCAGTGCGCCTTGCGCCAAGCCGATCGAGCGCGCTGCGGTGTGTGCGCGCGCGCCTTCCAATGCTGAGGCAACCGATTTGAACGCGCCGCCCTGTTTACCCACCGAGGCGTATTTCGGCGTCCGCGCATTGTCGAATGCCAATTCATAAGTGCGCCAGCCATGATAGCCGATTTTGGGTATCGGCGCGCCGGAGCAGCCTTCGGGAAATTCACCGCGCGGCTTTTCAAACGCCACCCCTGTCAGACCTTGCCAGCGCGGTGTATCCGGGTCTGTGTCGGTGCGGCAAATCACATGCAGAAAGTCAGCGCGGTCGGCAAATGTGCACCAGTATTTATTGCCCGTCACCACCCAATCATCGCCGTCTTCGACGGCACGACATGCAATCGCCGCAACGTCGGAGCCGACACTGGGTTCCGACATGGAGAACGCGCCCAGATATTTACCTTGCGCCATCAGGCGGGTTTTTTCGGCGCGCTCTTCGTCAGTGGCCGCCGGAATCGACCGATAGAAATGATTGCCGCGGGCGATGATGGAGGAAACACTCATCCAACCGCGTGCGAGTTGTTCGGCGACCACGCAATATTCAAAATAGCCTAGCCCCAAGCCGCCCAGATTTTCCGGGATCAGAATTCCGAAATATCCCATCTCGCCCATCTTCTCGATCAGCTCATCGGGAATATCTCCCTTTTCGGGATCAAGCCTATTGGCAATCGGCAGAACTTCGTTCAGCGTGAACTCGCGCGCCGTGTCACGGATCATAATGCGCTCATCCGTCCAATAGCCGGAGATGGTTTGTGCGGTTTCAATCATTTCTGCTGCGGACATTGTATTTCTCCCTACATGCCTATCAAATCGGCGCGATTGACTGTGTTCTGGAACAATCGGGCGGACGCGGCGTCAACCATGACCCCCTTATGGCCCACTGAGCCAAGGCCCTCAGACGCCGCCTTTTCATATACCTCGATGATTTCGCGCGCGAAATCCACATCATTTTGGCTCGGCGAAAATATTTCCAACGCCGGGTCAATTTGCGCCGGGTGGATCGCCCATTTGCCGACCATGCCAAGCGTCAGTGCGCGCTGGCACTCAACCCGATACGCCTCGTCATTTTTGAAATCGGCAAACGGGCCGTCAACGGCATCAATGCCCGCCGCCCGCGCCGCGATTGTCATGTGGTAGCGCGGGTAATGAAAAATATCGCCCGGATAGCCATCCGTGCGACCAATGTTTTTGACAACCAGCCCTTGGCTGGCAGCATAATCGCCCATGCCGAAAATCATACATTCCAGCCTTTCGCAGCTATTGGCGATTTCGACGACATTCTGCATCGCCTCAACTTCTTCGATCAGCACTTCGAGGCCAATTTTGCGTTCCAGCCCCAATTTCATTTCAAGCTGGTTGAGCAGCTTGTCGGCGAATTGCACGTCGCTCGCATTCATGGGCTTGGGCAGCATAATCGTATCGAGATTTTTACCGGCCTTTTCGACGACGCTAATAATATCCTCGTAACACCATTCGGTGCCGACATCATTGACGCGCACACAACGCACCGTATTGCCCCAATCGAGATTGTTCAGCGCATCGGCAATCGTATCGCGCGCGCCGGCTTTGGCCGACGGGGCAACCGCATCTTCCAAATCGCAAAACACATGGTCGGCGGCTGACGCAGCAGCTTTGGTCAGCATTTTCTCACTGACACCGGGCACCGCCAGTTGTGAGCGGCGCAGGCGCATTGGCTTTTTTGACATTGATCTCTCTCCTTAGGTGTTCAATCTTAGCAAAATGCACACGCAGTTAGTGATCCGTCATGTCGCAGACGCATTTCATCACATATCCGATATGGCGGCGCATCCGGTTTCCACTGGCGGGCACATGAATTAAGACAGTTAGGAACAAGGGAGCTTGAGATGGGCTTTGATCCGACATTTGAAGGGCGCGTGAAACTGCCGCTGATCGTGGCACCAATGTTTCTTGTATCCAATCCGGCGCTGACTTTGGCTGCTATCTCGCAAGGCGTGATTGGCAGCTTTCCGGCACATGCCACGCGCACGCGCGAGATTTTCAAAGACTGGCTGGACGAAATGGAAGCCGGTATTGCCGAACTTGATAACCCCGCCCCCTACGCGGTCAATCTGGTGGTGCATCCCACCAATAAGCGTATGCCGGGTGATATGGATTTGTGCGAGGCATATAGGGTGCCGATTGTGCTGACCTCCAAAGGTGCGCCGAAAGACGCCTTTGCCCGCATCCATGATTGGGGCGGCATTGCATTTCACGATGTTGCGTCCGCGCGCCACGCCGAAAAGGCGGTTGAGGCTGGTGCCGACGCCCTCATCGCCGTTTGCGGCGGCGCGGGCGGGCACTGCGGCACGATCAATCCGTTTGCGCTGGTCAATGAAATTCGCGAAGTCACCGACAAGCCGATTATTTTGTCCGGCGGCATGAGCACCGGGCGTGATATTTATGCCGCCCAAGCCATGGGCGCAACCTACGCCTATATGGGCACGCGGTTTATCGCTTGCGAAGAAACCTTGGCGAATGAGCGTTACGCGCAAACATTAATCGCGTGTACGTCCAAAGATATTTTCTTTTCCGCAGCGCTTGATGGTGCCCCCGCCAACTGGGTCGTGCCGACTTTGCTTGAGGCCGGCGTTGACTTGAACAAACTCGCAACCACCATACCGGGCGAAATTGTTGATAGTGGCAAAGTCGATAAACGCTACTCGCACGTCTTGTCGGCAGGGCACGGTGTCGGCATGGTCAAAAAGGTCGAGAGCGCCCTCGATTTATGCGCCCAACTTAAAAGCGAATACCAGCACGCCAAAACAGCATTATCCGCCTGATGCTCGAAAAGCTGGAAATTCTGCAACTCTACACCCCGCACATGGCAGAGCCGGCCAAACGCGCCATCCGCCTTGCCGCTTTGCTGGCCGCCGAGATGGGTGCAAAAATCTACCGTGCAGGCCCCTCGCCCGCCGATTTGGGGCACGGGTTTTACGACATCGCTGATGAAACACTGGTCGATGTTGCATCTTCTCAATGGCAAGCGCAAAAGCTGCAAAGCTGCCGATTGGTGTTGCGCGCCGATAATGCGAACAGTGCAACAGAAAAGCATGATGCAGACATGGCCGGAGTGGCACTCACCATGCCGGATTGGGAAACCGAAACCACTTTGTTTGCCGGCTCCGGTCTGGCGCATTTGCTGGGTGACCCGGAACGCGCACCACTGGTGCCGCGCGGGGCTTTTGCCGCGCACACGCTGGGCTATGCCGTCTTTGCCGCTTTGGTGGGCATTTACGTGAAATGGCAACGCTTTGACACCACTGATTGCGCGCGTCTGGACGGGGTCTCGGCGCTTGCGTGGATTAACTGGAAAGCCACCGTCAACGCCGCCTTTGGCGAACATATTTGTCGTCAGGGAAAACTCGCCGAATGGCCTGTCGCTGCTGTCAAAGACGGATTTGTGGCTTTTGTTTACAATATTCGTGACTGGGCACAGGTCGTCGAGATGATCGATGATGACGAATTGCGGTCGGAAAAATTCGACAGTTTTGAAGGCCGTATGAAAAACGCTGCCATCTATCTCGATTTGGCGCGCGCCTATTTCGCCGACAAAACCAAAGACGCACTGCGCGACGAATTTATAAACCGGTCAATCCCCTCTTTCCCTGTTGTCGATCTGGCTGATCTGCCCGGCGACCCGCTCATCGCCCATCGCGGCACAATTCGCACCCGCAACGGCATCAATCTCGTGCGTGCGCCCTATCGCATCGAGGCACGCAGCCCCGCGACGACACCGCGCTCACGCCCATCAGAGGCTTCGGAGAAATTGCCGCTGACCGGCGTGCGTGTGCTTGATCTCGGCATGATCACCGCCGGGGCCGGGGTCTCGGCCATGCTGGCTGATATGGGTGCTGAGGTCATCAAAATCGAAACGCATGAACGCCCCGACCCGTTTCGCATCTGGCCCGGCCATAAAGGCGAAGACGGCGACGCGCCGGTGTTTAAATCCAATAATCGCAACAAGTTGGGGCTGGCACTGGATCTAAAAACGCAAGACGGTTTGGCGCAATTTATGAAGCTCGTCGAAACCAGCGATATCGTGCTTGAAAACTTCCGGCGCGGCGTGGTCGAGCGGCTGGGCATCGGCTTTGACGCGCTCAAACAGGTTAACCCGGCCATTGTGCTGGCCTCAATCTCCAGCCAAGGCACTGACGGGCCGGGGGCAAACCACACGACATTTGGCTCGACGCTGGAAGCAAGCTCCGGCTTTGCCGCCCTCACTCATTATGATGATGGCGTGCCCGTCATATCGGGGCGCAACCTCAATTATCCCGACCAGATCGTCTGCCTTGTCGGGGGCGGTGTGATTTGCGCGGCCATCGCTGAGGCACAAGCCGGCGGCGGCGGTTGCCATATCGACATTTCGCAACGCGATTGCGCTATCTATCAGATCGGCGATCTGGTCGCAGCCGGCGCGAAACCCTCGGGCGAGGCACAATGTTGCATTGTTAAACTGGCCGACGGCGATTGGTATGCGGTCAGCGGCGCGCCAGAAACAGTAGCCACAATGCACCGGGCCGATGCCGAAGCCCTGCTGCGCGCGCAGGGCGGCGGTTTGCGAAAAGTTGCCAGCGGTCAAGATTTGCTGGACGACACAACGCTCTGGGACAAGCAAATTTGGCAAAAAAGCGCAGATGGCGCCATCGTTAAGGGCTTTGCGTTTCAATATGTTCGACAGCCGATGACGATTTACGCCAATTCGCCGCGCGTCGGCGAGCATAATGACGAAGTATTGGCATCATTGGCGCAACCGCGCGCGACGCCTTAAAAATCGACCGGTGCTGCTCAGCCCTTATCGCGCGGCGCGATGGCGTCAATGCGCGCCATCCACGGCTTGATGTTTTCTGTTTTGTCAATCGCGGCTTTTGCTTCTTGGGCATAAAGCAGCGCGTTAAGCTGCGCGATGACCGCCAAATCAGCGTAGCTCAGGGCCGTGCCGACCAGCCAGTCGCGCCCCGCCAGCATGGCCTCAATAGCCCCAATATGGCGCTCGGCATCCGCCACAATTTGCGCCTGCGGTTTGCGCCCCAAACCTTGGGCTTGCACAATTTGACCGACACCCGCCAACACCATTTCCTTGACCTGGTCTTTGGGCACCCCCGGCAAAGTGGCCGCGAACTCGTCCAGCGCCAAATCGAGATTATGCTCCCACGCCAGCCGCATGGTCATTTCGTAAAAATACAGGCTTTCATCCGCCCAGTCTTCAAGCGCATGCGCCAAAGCCGCCGCGCGCGGGTCGCTCGGCACGAGCTGATTGTCACCCATTTTTTCGATGTGAAGAATAAGGTCGGTACTGTCCCAAACAGCCTGATCGCCGTCCTTGATGCAGGGAAATTTGCCGGTTGGCGACACGTCGGCATATTTACCTTCACCGACTTTTGCACGCTCGACCTCGACCACCTCAAACGCAATATTTTTATAATTCATGGCGCGGCGCACTTTTTCCGTGAAAGGCGACGTTTTAAATTGATAGAGCGTGATCATGTAAACCTCCCCCGAGCGCCTGCCCTCAATACATTGATGATACACCGCCACCGGACGGGGCAAAGTCTTTATCCAAGACCCGACATCTCATCACATATATGTTGCGCGGCTAATGCGACCAAGGTGAGATACGGTCATAGCGAAAATTATCGGCGTAAGATTTATGCGTTTTTTTGCGCGTGCGCGGGCGTCCAACCCGCGCGGCAAGACCGTGGGCGGCGGCGTAGTTTTGCGCTTCTTCCAATGTCGAAAACTTCAGCTTGATTTGCGACCGCGTCTCGCTGGCGCCGTTCCATCCGGTGAACGGATCTTTGACGGAAGGTTTTTCCGGCACAAACTCCAGCACCCAGCTTTTGGTTTTGGCTGTTCCCGATGACATGGCGGTTTTAGCCGGTTGATAGATGCGCGCGCTCATAATTTCCTCAATTTATCGTCGGTCGAAATCCAACAGTTTTGTATCGCCAAATTTGCGCCGCAATGCAACCCGCTAGTATATCGCCAGCGGATTAATGATCGCCTGAACCGCCCCCTTCAGACGCGGCACGCCCAAAGTAAACATGAACTCGTCAATGCCGACATCGACCAGCTTGTGCGTGGTCATATTTTCCAGAATATAAACTCCATATTTGGCAAGCAGAATGCGGTGCACCGGAAACGCATCCGTCTGGTCTTCGCTGGGTAAAACCTCCAAGCCCCACGTATCCGCTCCAATGGCGGCTACGCCCAGCCCGGCAAGGTAATGCGCCCCGCTAACACCAAGACCGGGCAGACCCGGTGGCAGTTGCGCCTGGCCTTCGGTGGCTTTCAAAAACCCGGAATGAAACAGCACAACATCGCCGGCGGCAATTTCGATGCCCTGCTCGCGCGCCGCACGCTTAATGTCAGCCTCGGTGAAAACCGTGCCGGTTGGCACCGGGTCTTGGCCGTGTATTTTGGTCATATCCAGCACGACGCCGCGGGTCACAATGCCGGGCAGCGCGTGTGTACCGAAAGACAACAGACCGTCAGGGGCCACCACATCGACCGATTTGCGATTATTGTAATACACATGGTCGCGCCCGATATGCCCCAGCCCGTCCAGTTGTGAGCCGATACCAACGGATGTAATCACCGTGTCATCATTGCCAACGGTTTTGCCGCTGCCCATGGTTGCGCCGGAACCGTCATTGAGCTGATGCACAATCATCTGAAATTTGCGTGGGCCATAGGCAGGTGTGTCGGCTGCGGTCACCATGCCCAGCGAAATGGTTTTGCCCTGTTTGACCAGCCCGGCAGCGTTTTTGGTTTTGTCGGCATTGATATGATTGATAGCCCCCAGCGTGTCGTCCTTGCCAAATTTCGAGACAAACCAGTCATCTGCCAGCGCGGGCCACGCCGCCAACAGCATGGGCAAACAAATTTTAACCAATAAACGCATAACCACCTCCCTGATTATTGATGAATTTTAGCCCCGACCCCGCTGCAAGGTAAACAGTTGAGTTCACCATTATTGTCTGATTAATTACGCGGCGTGTCGTACAAAAACTATATTCAAGCCGGTTTGGCGCTGTCGCTTATCTGGGTCTTAAAAGCGCTGGGCTTGCGCTTTGGTGCCAAATTGGCCGGCGCCGCGCTGCTGGCGCTTGGTCGGCGCACGCGCGAACACAAGCTGGCAGAGGCCAATATGTCCGCCGCCCTGCCCGACATGACGCCGCAGCAGCGAAAAACCGCGCTTCGCAATATGTGGCGCAATATCGGTCATGTACTGGCTGAGATGGCGCATATGAAGCGCATTGCCGCGCAGGCCGACCAGCGCCTGCATGTGCATGGGCGCGAACATTTGCACGCACTCAAAGCCAGCGGCAAGCCGTTTATCTTGGTTTCTGCTCATACCGGAAATTGGGAAATCAATATGGTGCTGCTGGAACAAATGGGCTTTGAAGCAGGTGCGATTTACCGCCGATCCAACAACCCTATTATGGACAAATGGATCGTCGATCAGCGCGCGGGTTATATGCCGCACCAGATTCCCAAAGGTGCCGAAGGCTCAAAACAGATGATCCGGCTTTTGAAAGATGGCGTCACGCTGGGCGCGCTCATTGATCAGCGCCTGAACACGGGCGACCCGATCTCCTTTTTCGGGCGTCCAACACGCGCCCCGTCAGCAGCCGTCAAGCTGGCCCATCGGTTTGACTTGATGGTGCTGCCCGTGCGCGTGTGCCGCCGCGCAAATATGCCCGACACAGCCTATTTCGACGTGCATGTCGAGGCCCCCTTCAACGTCAAGCAGAGCGATGACCGCCAAGCCGATACCGACCGCGCCATGGCGCATATTTATGCCCGTTTTGAAGCCTGGATTTCCGACCGACCCGCCGAATGGTTCTGGGTGCATGACCGCTGGCGCGATTAGCCTAGCCCCCGTCCAGATAATCTTTCCAGTAACGCCTATTACGCGCCCGCGCGCGCAGTTTGCCCAAAGCGTAGCGCAGAAAAACAATCAGCTCTGACCGCATGAGCGTGTGTCGGCTTTGAATACGCGTCGGTGTGCGCGGGCTTGCCGAAAGCTTTGCGTCTTCTTCAATGATGTGCTTGGCGATCATATTGCCCAGATTATAGTCTTCGATCACGCGGCGACGCGCCTCGATAATGGCCGGCAGTCGCTTTTCATAGGCATTATCGGCAATCGCTTCACGAATGGTTGCAAACGCCCGTTGCGGGTCGCGTATGTCGATTGGAATAAATGCATCTTCGGGAAAATACGCAGCCGCATTCGGGCAACCCACATAGAACGGCAGCGTGTAGCCGAGGAACGCATCGGAAAGTTTTTCCGTCCAGTGATGCGGGCCGATATGGTTTTCCACCGCCAGGTGATATTTGTAGCCATCCAACGCCTCGGCCTTGTGCTCTACCGGACGAAATCCGTTGCCGTAAACCGAAATCAAATCCTCAAGCTCGTGCATCGCTTCGTTCAAAAATTCAAAGCGGCGCAAATGCAGGCTGTGTTTTTGCCGCTTTTTTGAGCCAAACACCGACAGAATACCTGTCTTATTTGGAGCTTTCGGATGCGCGTTGACCTGCTCGGGCCCACCATAATACCAAAAGCCGACAGGCGGCATATCGCGGCGGTTCGGGTGCACCAGCGCGGCGGCGTCATGGCTGGTCATAATCATGCCGAACTGGTCTGTATAGTCGCGCCCGAAAAATTTGATGGACGACGGCTCATAGGTAATCAGCGCCGTGCGCGCCTTGCCGCACATCACCTCTTCGGAACGCAGCGGCAGACGCTCATTGCCCGTTTTTGGCAAGTCGTCATACACAACCAGCCAGTCAAAATCTTTTGCCAGCGGATCCAGCACAAACTCAACATGCGGATAAAATTGCGGCAATTCCGTGAATTGAAAAACCTGCATCGGGTTTTTCGACATTAGTTTTATTTTTATCGTGGGGGCCACACGCCAATATCCTATTTATGTGTGAATCTCGGCAAGGTTAACGATATTGCCATAACCGGCAACATAAGAACGGCAGCCAGCATCAAACCAAAGTCATAATTGCCGGTCACATCCCAAATGTGTCCAATCAAAATCGGGCTGACCCCTGCACCTAAAATAAAAATCGAATATTGCAGCCCGTAAATTGCGCCGTAATGGGCCAGGCCGAAATACCGTGCGGTGTAATATCCGATGAGGTCAACTTCTGCGCCCACCGCAAAGCCCAAGGCTATGGCAGCGACCATCGCATAATCCACCCCACCCAAAGCCAACGACAAACACCCTATTCCCACCACAGCAAAGACAACTGCTGTGAGATACGGCGCGAAAATACGGTCAATAAGGAAACCGACTAAAAGTCGTCCGACCATAACCGAAATGCCCAAAACAGCAGCCAAGCCTCCCGCCTCGGTCGCCGTCATACCTGCGTCTTGCAAAAGTGGAATAAAAGCCGGCACCAAGCCCAAAACAGCCACCGAGACCAAAAAGAAAATTCCGGCAACCTTCCAAAACAACACTGTGCGTAAGGCATCACCGAGGGAAAGCCCTGTCTGCATCTGGGCGAAGGCCGCATCATCGGACCCATCATCATCAGGGGCATCGCGGATGAGCAAATAAACCACGGGCAGCGCCGCCATAACGATGAGAAACATAACGACATATCCGGCCCGCCAGCCATTTTCGGCCACAAAGGGCGTCATGAAGCGCGGCATCAGATAGGCCATAAACCCCGCAGAGGTCAGGCTAATGCCCAATGCCAGCCCGCGATATTTCACAAAAAACGCGTTGACCGCGCGGGTGAAGGCCAAAGCGGTGGAGGCCACACCAAACACCGCATAAGCAGCCGACAATGCGTAGAGCATCCATAAATCGCCCGTCATCTGGGTGAATCCCAAAAGCATAAAGCCATAGCCAAACAGTGAGATACAGGTCACGCGCCGGAGGCCATAGCGGTCAATCAGGCGTCCGGCAAATGTCGCCAGCAACATCAAAACCAGAACGGAGATAGATTGTTGGGCGCCGATTTCGGCACGCGTCCAGCCAAACTCCTCCTGCCACGGGCGCACCCATATACCTGTGGCGTAATAAACCATGGAGGTAAGGCTCACGCCAATACCGACAAACGCGGCAAGCAAAACCGACCACCCGCGGGCAAATTCGTTCACAGACGTTTCTTGTGGCACGGTATTCTCACTTGTCATTACGCGACCTCTAAATTTCTGATTACAAAATTAGAAACTGTCCCAAATCTCCAATGAGATAAAATGTTGCCAGCAGCGCGATCATGTAAAAATAGCTGCGCGGGCTGGGGTTTTTCTCGGTCGCAATCCGATAATATAAAATCATGTGTAACAAACGCGCCAAGGCATAAACCCAAACCACGACAGCCAGCCGGTCGGGGCTGAAACCAGCAAGCATAGCCAGCACGCTCAACCCGAAAAACGGCGCGATGTTTTCCAGAGAATTCCGAAACGTCCGGTCGGAACGAAACACAAAACTGTCATGCCCGAGCGCCGGATCAACAATACCGGGTATCATTTTACTCTGACGACGATGGGCACCCGTGGCAATAACAGCCTGTAACGTAATCGTTACCAGCACCAGCCAAAGCCCCGTAAGCGCGGTTGCATAAACTTCCAACATGACTGGTCTCCTTTTTTGTATCTCGCGTGCGGCAAGGCTAAGGCGATTCCGACGCGCGTGTCGCGCTTGATTACGGTGTTTGCTTGCGCCGCTCGGAAACCGGTTGGCCCGCAATGCCCCAGTTTTCGGTTTCCACCTCTTCGATAATCACGATGGTGGTCTCGGGATTTTTGCCCAGCACCCGCGCCAGCACCTCTGTCATTTCGGCCATCACCTGTTTTTTCTGTTCGGCGGTGGCTCCCTCACGGGTGATCTTCACATTGATCATCGGCATGATTTTCTCTCCTGTACCGGATATACCGTCTCAGTTCACCCAAATGGGCGACGAATAGGCGCGCTCTTGTATGGTTGCCGGAATATTGGGTCGCGGTGCAACGCCAGCGCGCAGCGCATCCCAGCTTGACCAACGACAGCTTGGGTTTTCCAGCACGCGCACATAATAAAATGCCTGCACGTCCGGCGTATATTCGGGGTCGCGCCACACGGTTTTCAATTCGTCGGCGCCATGACGCGCGCTGACCGAGCAGGTTTTCAAATCAACCGATGCACCATTATCGGGGCAGCGATGGCGGGCATCAGGTTTTTTGCCGCCCGCGCAGGCAATATCGAAAACCTTTTCCTGCTTTTCACCGGACGGCTCGACCCAGCCTTTGATGATTTGCAGCCGTTGCAGGGCGTAAGAATTCGGGTCGCGCAACGCCCAGGCAAGAAAAGCCGGAGACTGGCCTGCCGCCAAATCCAAATCGCCACCCATCGACACGCCGTCAGCATAGGCACGGTGCACGAGATCGGCTTTATCGATAAGCGCGGCATCAAAATTCGTGCCGGCAAAAAACCGCAATTTTATCCGCGGGCCCGTCGTCGCATAGGTCTCTTTGCGCCGCATGGCATCGAATATGCCCTCGCGCGTATTGGCATCGGCCCACACCGCCGCCAGACCCGAAGCACCCCAAGTTTGAAAATTATTGGCGTTGTATTTGCCGCCATCGTCGCGCGGCTTTTTCAAGGGCACCGACCCGCGCAAGGTCGGCGTTGAGTCGACCAGACCGACCTTCGACCAATAGTTTTTCTCCTCATAAGCCCCGGCTGCCACATGCGTATCGGACGCACCAATAAGACCGAAGCGATACGGGTTTCCGTTGCCTTGGGCGGCCAGTTCGAGACCGCGCAAATAGGCTTGGCGCACATAAGACCCGTCGGCTTTGCTGGGGGTCCAGTCGCCAATGCGAAACGGCATAATCTCAAAATTGGCCCATTCGTCATTTGGCGATAATGCGGGATGCGTCTCGCTGTCGCCTTTGACTTGCGTCACCTCCACAATCGGTTCGTTACGCATGCGGGTTTCGGCATAGGCCGCGTCCAGCGGCGCGCCGGAAAAACTGGCCGTGTCGAACATCAGCCCGTTCGAGCCGTTGGAATTATGCGGCACGGCGATGGTGTCGACGCCCTTGGCGCGCAACGCATCCATCCACGCCCAGAGGTCTTCAGGATTGGGCGACATGATGCGGCTGAACGGCAAGGCGGGGGCGGTATCACCTCGAAAAAATACATTGCGGTGCAGGTTTTGACGCTCCGGCCCGGAAGTGTATTCATATCCGATCAAGGTCGTGAAGGTGCCCGGCTCGTAATATTTGTTTGCCGTCGTAATGATTTCCTGCCACGCCGACTTCATGACATTTTCGTCAACCAGATCATCCGTCTCGCCTTCGGGCAGTTTGTTGAGGCGCGGAAACAGCTTTTGAAATGCCAGCAGCCGCTCCGCCGGTGATTTGGCTTTGCGGATTTCGAGGGAAATCGGATGTTTTGACACTTCGAGGCGCGGCTCGTGCATGGCGGGCAGCATGCCCAGATAAATCGCGTGATCGGTCACGGACTGGAAATCGAGCGGCCGGTCAATTTTCATCTTGAACCCTGCCGGATGCCGAATGGTCTCGCCGCGTGCATAACGATAGGCGTCATCGGGTGAATTGCGATTGCCAAAAACATAGCTGTCGAAGGACAGCGCAGTGTGCAAATGTGTTTCGCCAAAATAGACATTGCGATCAGCAGCGTCGCCAGCATTTGCGCTTAGGCCAAAAACGGAAATGCAACATAAACTCGAGACGCCTAAAGCGGCGACAATATACTTTTTCATTGCTTGGTTCTCCCTCGTCCTACGAGGTTAGCCGCACATTACCAGCTTGACCAGCGCGCGCTGGTCGAAAACCCTTAGACTTGCGGCTTGGCGCGCATGCCCCAAATCGAAAGACCCGCGGCACCAAGCGCCGCGAGGCTGAGCGAAATCAGCAAAAAACCGACAATCATTTCGGGTAGGTCGCCACCGGTCGCCCCGTTCGCTGCCAGCGGCGTCATGCGACCTGCGCCCGTCATGGAACCAAAAAGAATGCCCGCCCAATTCGCATACCCCGAATAAACCCAGCCCCAATAGGTGACGCGCAACTGACGCTCCGACAAGCGCAGTCTTTCCCAAATGCCCGCAACCGCAAGTAATAATATGCCGCTCAACAGGCCGATTGTATGTGCCGACAAAGCCAGGCGCGGGCTTTGAGCTTGGGGAATGGCAAAACCCGTCACCAGCGCCAGAAAGATTAGGATAAATCCGTGTTTGATCAGTTTGTCGGGCATGAACTTTGTCAATAAATCAGCGGCAAAAAACGGGTTTTCACGCGCGCCATATAGTCCGCATAGCCGGATAAGTTTTCAACCAAAAAAGCCTCTTCAATCCGAATACGATATATAGTTGCCAACATTAACAATATGATAGAGGCAAGAGCGGAGAAATAACTTCCAAGCCAAAGCGCGCTGCCGGCACAAAACAAAAGAAAGCCGAAATACATTGGGTGACGCATCAGACGGTAGACACCCCGATCTGCCAAGGCGTGGCCGGCATCGGTCTGCATGTGCACGGTTGGCGCGGCAAACTCATTGGCAAGCATGGAAAGCAGAACGAAAATATATCCCAGCAAAAAAATGACTAACCCGACGCCTCTCACCGGATCATCGACTTCGGGAAACACCGACCAATAATGCACATCAAGTCCGGGCAGGATAAACGACAAACACAAAGCGCTTGCAAAATATAAAAAAGCTGGGCGATCGCCTTGCGCTTGTTCTTGTCGGCCTGCGCGCAAACGCGCCTCCAATGCTTTGGGACGAAACAGTGCGAGAAAGACGCAACTCGCAAAACTAAGCGCAGCATAAACCAACAGCCAACTGACCGCGTGCGGCCAGTTCAAAGTACCGATCGGCGCAAGCAAAAGCGTGCCAAACAGCACAAGCTGAAAGCCGACGCCGATCAGAGCCTTGAAGAGCAAAACCAAGATCAGTTTACAGTTTCGTAAATCTCTTTCAGATCATCAAAAGTCATCACCGAGGCAACCTGCTGATCATCGTCGAGAATCTCATAAATCGGTTTTGTCGCCGAATAGGGCCGCAGGCTAAAAAGAATAACGACATCTTCGTCGCCGCCGCCTTCCGAATGTGGTTCCGCATCCGGCTTACCAGCCTTATAGGTTCCCACCGGACGGGTTTCTTTCAAATCCCCTTCGGGTGTATAAATTCTGTGCTCACCCTGCACGACGAATGTATTGAAATTTGCCGTATGGCGATGCAGCACAATCTTTTCATTTGCCGCAAACTTGAAAAGAACATCGACAATTTTCGCGTCATCATCGACGTTCACAATCGACATCCAAATATGATCCGCCGGCTCACCATCCGGCCCCGGCAGCGATTGCCAATTAACGGACGCTTCATCAAAATTAGCCAAGTTCATCACATCCCCCTTTTAATATGTGTGATAACCCCACGATAGTTTTGTAGAATATGAATGATACCCCAAAGAATTTGGGGTTTGCCAAAAATGCAGCCGCCCCCCGCTTACGACGCCATAAACGCCTCAAACGCCTCTTTGTAATCGGGATGCCAACGCGACATGGCCGAACGGTTTTTGATGATATCGTCGGCCGCCCATTGAATACGCTTTTCATCAATCGGGCGGCTGGTCTCGCCATCCGGACAAATTATGTAAAACGCACCTTTTTCAAGCTGCGCCAAGAGATAGTCAACGGTTTCCTCGGGCGTAGCGGCAATCTCAGGCTTTTGTGGAACAAAGGCTGAGATCATGGGGGTATAGACGAAACCGGGCACCAGCAAATGCGCGGTAAGGTGGCAATTTTCCTGCGTCACAAAGCCATGCGAAACGGCCTCGGTATAGCCAACCACCGCAGCTTTGGAGAGATTATAGGCGTAATTTCCCGGCGGGCGGGTTATGCCCTGTTTCGAGCCTGTATTAATTACAGCCCCCACCTCACCATGCGCCAACATGCCGGGAATAAACGCATGACAGCCATGCACCACACCCTTGAAATTAATGCCCATAATCGTGTCGAGCGCGTCCAACCCCTCCCATGGCGGCGTGCCACGTTTTGCAATTCCGGCATTATTGACAAGGCAATGAACATTACCGAAGCGTGCGCCGACATCTTCCTTGAACGCTTCCATTTGCGCGCGGTCGGATACATCGCACTTTTGCGAAAACACATTGTTGGCATCCGCCGCTTCATCGGCAAGCTGGTCATGCGCCGCGCTCAGCGTTTCTTTAATGTCGGCAATCGCGACCTGCATACCGGCGCGCACGCAACGGCGCGCGATTTCAAACCCAATCCCTCCGGCAGCACCCGTTACCACCGCGGTGCGCTGTGGTGACATCCATTCAGGCATAATTTTCTCCCTCGCTTACACCTTCCAGCCTATCTCGAAAAAGAATAATTGAGCAAGCCGCAGCCATGTTGCCCGACCAATGAACTGGTCTATATGGAAGGTCAATGAGTGGTTGCGTTTATCATAGGCGGAAGCGGCACACAGTATGCCGGACAATGTTTGTCGTCGCGCTGGGCGTGTGGTTGAGCGGCTGCATTTATGTCAGCCAGCCCTTCACCAAATCTGATGCGCTGAAAGCCCTGCCCGCCGAGCAAAGCGTCATTGTCAGCGTCACCCATGTAGTGCTGCAAAAAGATCGCGCCCAAGCGCAACGCTTCTGGGATTACAACCAGCGCGTGGTCGACACGCTGGCGGAAAATAAAGGATATCTGGGACATAAATTGCGGCTTCGGCTGTTTTCCGGCGAAGCGTGGACGATGACGGTCTGGGAAGACCGCGTGGCTTTAAGCCAGTTTATTTTCGGCGATGTTCACGACACGGCAATTATGGAGGCGATGAATTCGGTAGCCGATGGTCGCTCGTTTACAGCCAGTGTCAGCGTCGACCAGTTGCCGTTGAGCTGGAGCGCCGCCGAAAAACTCATGGATGAAAAAGGCCGCAGCCTGCTGGATGCCCGCGGGCCGAGCTACTGAACGACAAACTTGCCGAACACGGATTTGCCTTTGGCTTGCACGCCGCTTTCGCCGATTGGCCGACCTACGGCAAGCGGCACATTGCCAACATAAAACGGAAATGTGCCGGGCTTAATAGGCACAAAGCTCACATGCGCGGCGCCGATCTCGTCACATTCGATGGCGTTAAAACTGAGCCCCTGCAAGTGGACTTCAATGTCGCCCACCGTGACCAGTCGCAGATGGGAATTATTCAATAATTGCCGCATTTCAATGCGCCAGCCTGAGAGGTCGTCGCGCACATCAGGGCAATTAATGGTCAAGCGGTAATATCGTCCGCTCAGCAGCTTAATCTCCGCCGGCTCGATTTTGGGCATCGCGTCGTCGGCCGTGGTTATCGTCAGGTCAATTTTCGACGGCGGATATTGGGCAAGATTACCCAAGGACTCCGCCGCGGCGGGCGCAGCAAACAACAAAGCAAAAATGAACCATAAACGCGGCATGTCGAAGTTTCCGGTCTCAAAACACTCAGAATTTAAGCAAACACTATCGCCATGGTTTCGGCAAGTCCGCGGACACTTAAATCACGCCAGGATTTGACTATTCAAATGTTTTCATTAGGTTTTAACCATGCTTACGGGTTTTTTTCGCGTTGTGATTTTTTGTGGCGGTGTCTGGTCGGTTATCGTGGTTGCCATCTCCCTGCTGGGGGAGCCGTTCCTCTTTTTGCCGATCAATCAGGAAGCCGCTTTGTTTCCGCCGGTCCACAGATATGAAGCTTTCCGACTAACCTTTTTATCTCTCTTTGCGTTTTTTTCTTTTCACCATCTTCTCATGCCGGAGAAAAAATTTTCCGGTGGGCAGGTGCTCGCCCTCGGCCTGAGCGTTTTAATGCTTGTCGCCATGCTTAAGGTTTTCATCGCCGGAGAGTTCAAGAACGAGTTGTGGGTGCTTTTGACGATTGCCTTCTTCGCCTTCGCCTTTGTCTACAATTCGCGCACCAAAATCAAAAAAATCTGGCGCCGCTGATGCTGCGCCTTAGGTTTTAATCAGGCGGCGGCCAAAATTATCGCCACCAAACAAGCCCGCATAAGCGTCCGGGGCGTTTTCGATACCGTCGATAATATCTTCGGTATAGCTGAGCGTACCTGCATTTATCAGCGCCGCCATCTGGCTAATCGCGTCGGAAAATTTCGGCGCATAATCATAAACCACCAACCCCTCCATGCGTAAACGATGGGTGATGAAACGCGTTACCTCGCGGATGCCGATCGGATTTTCCCGATTATATTCTGCCACTTGCCCGGAGACGACGATGCGGCCATTGGGTGCCATATTTACCAGCGCGGCATCAAGCGTTTCGGCACCGACATTGTCAAAAAAGATATTCACCCCGTCGGGGCACGCTGCCGCAATAGCAGCATTGAGCGGGGTGCCGGCCTTATGGTCTATTGCCTCATCAAAGCCCAAATCGCTGAGATAGGCGCATTTTTTGGGCCCGCCCGCAATACCCACAACCCGCAAGCCCAAATGCTTGCCAAGCTGACCGCACGTGGCCCCGACCGGCCCGGCGGCTGACGAGATCACCAAGGTGTCGCCTTGCGTCGGTGCGCCCAAATCATTCAGCCCGAACCAGGCGGTTAACCCGGGTACACCCAGCACGCCGATAAAGGCTGTGGCCGACAGTTTTTCGGAAAGCAAACCCTGTTCGATTTTCTTCAGGCCACGATCGCGGTGCACGACAGCTTCGCTCCAGCCGAGCGCGCCACTGACGACATCACCGGGCGCGAATTTTTCCGATTTAGACGCAAGGATGGTGCCGACACCGGCAGACTCGATTGTGTCGCCAATCTTCAAACCGGCGGCATAGCTGTCGCCGCTTAAACGGCCGCGCATTCCGGGGTCGAGCGAGAAATAGTCGACCTTGATTAAAACCTCGCCAGCCTCGATATCGTCAAACGCGCAAGGCACCAGCGCAAAACAATCGCGATCCGGCACCCCGACAGGATGGCTTGCCAACGTCCATTTTCGATACTCGGACATTTACTTCCCTTTGAACTTTGGTGGTCTTTTTTCACGAAAGGCGTCCACCGCCTCTTTATAATCATGCGACCTTATCGTCAGCCCTTCCGCCTGAAGGCTGATCGGCATGACGGCGGCGGCGACCTGCTGCAAATAGGCGTTGATACCGGCCTTTGACGCGGCAATGGCAAGCGGCGGACCGGCGGCGAGCTTGTCGGCTATCTCGAGTGCTTTGGGCAATACGTCTTCGGTTTTTTCGGCAAAAAAACCTGCCAACCCCATCTCGACCGCTTCCTTGCCGCCAATAATGTCGCCCGTCATGAGATGATATTTTGCGCGGTTCACACCAATTAAAAACGGCCAGATAAGCTGTCCACCATCACCCGCGCCAATGCCCATTTTGACATGCGTGTCGCCAAATTTGGCCTCCGGCCCGGCAACCACAACATCGAAAAGCAACGGCACATTTGCACCCAACCCCAGCGCGTAGCCCTGAACGGCGGCGATGAGCGGCTTTTCGCACTCCAAAATATTGTCGATAATGCGGCGCGCTTCCATGAGCGACGGCATTGCTATCGCTGTGTCCGCGCTGAAGTCACCGCCCGAACAAAACGCCTTGCCAGCCCCTGCCAGCACGAGCGCTTTTAAGTCCGGGTCGTCAGAAAAATCTTTCGAGAACGTCATCAATTCATGGTGCATGCGCGTGTCGATGGCGTTGGATTTTTCCGGCCGATTGAGCGTCACGACGACGACACCATTGTCGCGCCGGTCGATGATCATGCGTTGGTAATTGCTTTGTTCGAGCATGTTTCCGCTCCTTTTTCGGTCGCGTGTGCGCGAGCCGCCCTCCCCTACGCCGACCTTAATTTTGCCTGCGTCGTCCAAGACTGACATATTTTTTTTGATTTTGAACTGGAAACTTGGCCCGTACTCGGTTTTATTCAGACTTTCAATTTCGGCTCAGCCACTTCAAACACCGAGGCAAAAATGACAACCGACATCATCGCATTGCTGCAATCGCTTGCCCAGCCTGTCACAAAAACACTTTCCGGTGTGCCCGTAGCCTTTGACGCGGAAGCCAAAACGCTTTCAATGACGTTCAAAACCACCACCGATTTCGCCCACACAAACGCCACCATTATCCAAGGGGGCTTCGTCACAGCGATGCTGGACATGACCATGGCGCATCTGATTATGGCGTTGAGCGATGCCAAATCGAACCCGATATCGCTGGATATCAACACATCATTTATCGCGCCGTGTCCGGTGGGCGACCATGCATGCACAGCGCGGGTGGTAAAACTTGGCCGCTCGATCGGTTTTTTGGCGGCTGACCTATATGCCGAGGACACGCATATTGCCAGCGCCACCTCAACCGTGAAACTGGTGCCAACCGGCCTTTAGGCGCAAATGTTAAAGCTGCATTTTGGGGTGAAACCCGCCAAGCTTGACGCGCCCGACCAGTTCAAAGGTCGCGGCGTTGGTAATCATGTGCTGGCTCATGGTTTCAGCGTCTCTGAGACGGCGTTGCAGCGGGAGGTCTTTATAGACCGAAGACCCGCCGGCAATATCATGCGCGGTTCTGATAACCTGCAAACTTGTTCGCACGGCAAATGTCGAGATGAGGCGCAAATCGGCGCGCGCGGCGGGGGTTATATCAGCACCATGGGTGACCGCATGCCAGATATTTTCGAGCACCTGCCAGTAAAACGCATCGGCGCTTCGCAACTGCGCCTCGGCCTCGGCCAAAGCAGACTGCACCGAACTTTTTTCCGCCAAGGCGCGCGAATGACCCGCCGGAGTTTTCTGCAATGCCAATTCATGAATATCGTGCAAGGCCGCTTGGGCATTGCCCAAAGCCACGGCGGCCACCCCGGTCGCCAAAAACCCGAAATAGGGCATTTTGTAAAGAGCGCTGTCCGACCAAGGTTTTTGCGCCGAGATTGTATAGCTGTGCGCGACGGGAATTTCGACATTGTCCAGCTCGACATCGCCCGACGATGTGCCGCATAACCCGATCGTGTGCCAGGTGTCGTGAAATATAATCTCCTCGCGCGGCACCATGACAAGCCGCGGCGGACGCTCAGGCAACGGCGCACCCGCAGCATCAACCTCCAAACACCCCAAACCGATATAATCGGCATTGGCCGAACCCGACGCCCACGCCCAGCGACCCGAAACGCGGTAGGTGTCACCATTTTTTACGGCGCGTCCATTGGGCGCGAAAATGCCACACGTAATGCGCGCGGGCGCCGCAAACATATCGGCGCTGATCTCGGGCGCGATAAACGCCGCTCCCAAAGCGGCCGTGCTGCCGATCATCGACACCCAAGCGCTTGAGGCGTCATGGCGCGCCAATTCATAAATCAGTCGGTTGCCCTCAACCGGTGACAGTTCGAGACCACCGATTTCAGACGGAACGAATAATTTGAACATGCCGGCAGCGGCCAAATCGCGGGCCAGTTCAGGCGCTAATTTTCGGTTTCTTTCCGTCGCCTCGGCAGCGTTTTGCGCGGCTTGCCAAGACGGGGCAAACGCATCGACATCAACACTCAAACTCATATCACTCATCGCGTTCAATCCCCGTCCAACATAGCTAGCCGACACGCCGCTCGTGCCCTTCCCAATAAGGCTCGCGCAATTCGCGCCGCAAAATTTTGCCCGATGGATTGCGCGGCAAATCCTCAACAAAATCGACCGATTTGGGCAATTTATACCCGGCCACCAATTCACGCGCAAAGGCAATGATATCTTCCTGCGAAAGTGCCGCGCCCCGGCGCACCACCACGCAAGCCTTGACCGCTTCGCCCCATTTTTCGTCGGGCACGCCGATCACTGCCACGTCCGCAATATCGGGATGCGAAAATAAGGCATTTTCGACTTCCGCCGGATAGACGTTCTCGCCCCCCGAAACGATCATATCCTTCACCCGGTCATGGATGAAAATATAACCCTCATCATCGGTAAATCCGGCATCGCCGGAATAAAACCAACCCTGCTTCACAGCGCCTTGCGTCGCATCGGGATTGTTCCAATACCCTTTCATATTGGTGGCTGCCTTGATGAGAATTTCACCGACTTCGCCGACCGGAACCTCATTGTCATTTTCGTCGACAATTTTAATCTCGACGCCGGTATTCGCCTTGCCGCAGGAGCGTAATTTTCCGCGTGCCGGATCATGGTCAGCCGCCGGCAGATGCGTCGCGCACCCGGTTGTCTCGGTCAGCCCATAAACTTGCAGAAAATCGCATTTGAAGACTTTTTGGGCGCTGATCAGCAGGTCTTCGGCAATCGGCGAGGCGCCATAAACAACCTGCCGGACGCTCGACACATCGCGCGCATCGTTCTCGCTTTGCTGCATCACGAACAAAATCACAGCGGGCACCATGAACAAAATGGTGACTTTTGTTTCTTCGATCAGTCGCAAAATTTCAACAGGGTCAACGGCTGGCAACACCGTGACCGTCGCGCCGGCATGCAGCCCGATAAGACCGACATTGACACCGGCGATATGAAACAGCGGCATGCATAACAGCACATGATCATCGCTTTGCCAGCCACCCCAGTCGACTGAGGACTGATGCAGCGCGCTGCCCATATTGGTGTTGGTAAGCTGAACCCCTTTGGGATGGCCCGTGGTGCCGGAGGTGTAAAGCTGGATGATATCGTCGTCTTTGTCATAATCACCGCCCGGATGCGCGTCGCTGTGCGCGTCGCGCCAGCTTGCGAAATCAACCCAGTCAGCATGGTCACCATCCATCGCAATGACGCGACGCACTTGCGGGCAATCGGTAATGATTTTTTCGATGAGTGGCACGAAATTGCGGTCGACAAAGATCAATTCAGCTTTTGCGTCATTGACAACATAAGCGACCTCGGGCGGTGCCAGCCGTGAGTTGACGCCGACCAGCGCGGCGCGCGCCTTTTGCGCCCCGAGCAGCAATTCAAAATATATCGCCGAATTTGCGCCCATATAGGCAATGCGCGAATGTGGCTTTACGCCCTCGTCAATCAGAGCTTGCGCGACCTTGTTGGAACGTCGCGCCAAGTCGCTATAGCTGGTTTCCTCGCCTTGAAATATTAGCGCCGCCTTGTCGCCCTGCGCCTGCATTTGCGCCTCGAGCGCATCGATAAAAATATAATCATCCATCTGCATTTCCCCCCTCGCCCGCCAGACAAAATTTAGCCCAGATTGCTCTACGCACGGCCCGTATCACACGATTGTTTCATTCGTCCTTATTTCACCCGATAGCGCAGCAGATTTTCAACTGTTATTTGATGGGGCTATGCGTCACAGCTATTTGATGCAGCGAACAAAAGGCGGGAGCGCAAGCCCCCGCCCATGTCCGAAATTCCGGATAATCTTCGCCGCTAGGGCAAATTTCACCGCGAGATTTGCAACATAATGTGTTCGTAGTCAGTGCCTCTGAACATGACGTAAGGGTCGCCGCTCTCGAAACTGCTTGAGATTTTATCAACGCTTCCCTTGGGCCCGACAATCATAATATGCGGGCCTTCTTTGACCCACGAGCCCTTTGATTGATCCGTGTTATACGGATCGTCATTGTCGATCGGTGCATCGCCCTGCAGCATATATGAAAACCCGAGCGTATCCGTACTAAACGGTTTCTTGGCGTTGAGCGCGGCCATTAGTTCTTGCCAGATCGCATCATTACACATGGGATTTTCATATTTGGGCGGCACGCCCGGATTGCACGTCCAGCCATTGCTGCCTTTGGACAACACCTTGCCCGCTTCATCCAAAACCGTAGCCTTGTCGCTAATGAAACTTGGCGCGGCTGATTTTGCCAACGCTATCTTTTCATCATTTGTCAGGGCATGGGCCTCTTTCGGCGCGGTTAAAACCACACCACTCACAATCAACATGCCAAATATGGCAAGCACTCGTCCTCGCATAACCTACCTCGCTATAAAATTTAACCCGCTAAACTCTGGCAGAGGTGCGCGAACAAAAAAAGAAGTATTTACGCATCGAAGGAAATTTTTGATTTCTAGATCAAATATTTTGGTCTTTTAATTCCAGCGCTTTTTGCAAACACTTTGAGGGTTCTAGAACTGGAGAAGACTATGTCAAAACTTAAGACCATTATTTCGGCCTTTTTCGCGTCGTGCATTTTATTTGTCGGCGCCGCTCAAGCCCAAGTCATGTGGATTGACTATTCGTGGCGTGTCGAACCGCAAAACGAGAAAAAATTTGTCGCCGCGATCGAAAAATTCACCCAATCGGAAACATTCAGCAAGTTTCCGGGAAAAATGTGGTTTGTCGTGCATACGGCAAATGGCGATAATCCCACGACACATTCTTTTGCTGTGGTTTACGACAAAGCCGAGGACTTCGATGCAAATTCCGCCATCCTCGCAAATTCGGAAGAGTTTGATCGTTTCCGCAAAGCCCTCAATGCGTCCGGCGATCTTCTCGCGGAAGTTGTCTACACGCATGTGAAAGGCTATGGGAAACACCCAAAGGACACGGACACTTATCAGGTGAGCTTGATGTCGGTTTCCAATCCGGCAGGTTATCTGGGCGCACTCGACAAGCTGATGCAAAATGATGTCATGGCCGGTCTGCCGGGCGGATTTGATATTTGGCAGGTTGTTGCCGGTGGCCCTCCGGGCGCGTCGCATATTGTTGTTTTCGCAAATGACAGCTTTGCTGAAGGCATGAATTTCAACCGTCAATCAGCCTCAGACCCCACTTTTGTTCGTGATTTCTCGGCCTTGGCCGAGTACCGGACAATTTTGGGAACCAACTGGACACGAAGCCCGGTGAAATTTGGTTCGTCCGATTTAAGCAGCATGCGCTAAGAAAAAATTGAGCAAAAATAATGAGACACCCGGGCGACCGGGTGTCTCACATTTTTCGATACAATATTTAACCTAACGCTGCGCGCTCAGCCTTTGGCGACGTTAATGACTTTGCGTTGGGTGAACTCGTTCAAGCCATCCACGCCAAGTTCGGTGCCAATCCCCGATGTTTTGATACCGCCAAACGGCACATGCGGCTGCAAATCGGCATGTTTGTTGACCCAAATAGTGCCGCTGTCGACTTTTTTGGCGACCTCGTAAGCACGATCAATATCTGAAGACCAAACCGATCCGCCAAGACCGTAATCGGAATCATTGGCGCGGGCGATAACCTCGTCGACATCATCATATTTGATGACCGGCAGAACCGGGCCAAACTGTTCTTCTTTGACCAGTCGGCTGTCATCGTCAATATCGCGTACAATCGTAGGCGGAATGAAGTACCCCTTGCCTTCCGGCACATCGCCACCGGCGACAATCGTGCCATTGGCGCGACCGTCTTCGATATAGTCTTTGACTTTCTCAAACTGCATTTTGTTTTGCAGCGGCCCCAGTTGCGTGCCCTGCTCCAGACCATTGCCGACAATGGCTTCTTCAGCGAGCTTGGCAAGCTGTTCGACCAGCTTGTCGTAAATCGACTCATGGGCGTAAACGCGCTTCATGGCGATGCAGATCTGACCATTATTACCGAACGCACCGTCGAAAATTTGCGGCGCAACCGCCTCCACATCGACATCATCCATAATAATACCGGCATCATTGCCGCCCAATTCCAGCGTAATGCGCTTCAGCGTGCTGGCGGCCGAAGCCATAACCCGTGCACCCGTCGCGGTGGATCCGGTAAACGAAATTTTGCTGATACCCTTATGCGTGGTGATCTTGTCACCCAGATCATTATTGTCAGCAATGATGTTGACCACACCGGGCGGCAGGGCATCGGCAATCAGCCTACCCAAATGCAAAGCCGACAAAGGCGTTGTCGGGGCCGGCTTAATGACAATCGAATTGCCGGCCAGAAGCGCGGCGGGCATTTTGAACGCCAGCAAAATGATTGGAAAATTCCACGGAATGATTGCACCGATCACACCCAGCGGGTTGCGGTGAATTTCGACCCGTTGTGTGTCGCTGTCTTCCAGCACTTCAACCGGCAAGTCGAGCGATTGGAAATAGCGGAAGAACAAAGCCGCGCCCGCAATTTCGCCCATAGCATCAGCCAGCGGCTTGCCCTGCTCCTGCGTAAGTGTGCGGGCCAGTTCTTCGCTATTGGCATCAATAATATCCGCGATCTCACCCAATTTGGCGCGGCGTTCTTCAATGGTGGTATTTTTCCAACTGGTGAACGCAGCCTGGGCAGCCTCCACCGCCTCATCGAGTTGCGCTTCCGATGCGGTCGGGCACGCGGCCAAAACCTCTTCGGTCGCCGGATTGAGAACCGGCATTGTACCAGCGCCATCCACAAGGCGCCCGTTAATAAGTAACTTGTAATCCATGATTGCCTCCCCTCAGCAAACTACATGTTTAGTTAATCGCAGTGTTTCATCGGAGGCAAGCCAATTACATGCCGCCAACGCACGCGAGCGCGCATGGTGAGGCCGAACTTTTGCCAAACCCAATTTATTTGGGCTTAACAAAATTGGGTCAGACAGCAAGGCTGAACCCAGCTTCAAGACAGCTCGGGAGAAAATTATGAAACACCTACTCATCGCCTTGTTCGTAACCTGCATGACCGGCGCCGCGCTTGCCGACGACACATCCATCACCTTCAAGCAGCGCCAAGCCAGCACACCGATGAATATAACCTCCGTCAACCTTACCCCGACCAGCGGCACAATAAGTGCCGAAGGGTCAATGGGCGAATATGGTCGGGTTTACCTCACCTATATTTTAACGCCGGATGCCAATGGCAAAGGTGGCCTCGTCATGGGCGAAGGTCGCGGCGCGCTGAAAGATGGCACGCTCGCATTAGGCTCGGGCGCCGGCTCTTACTATCGTAACGGCACAAAATTCGTCATGCATGTTTTGTTCAGAATTAATGACGGCACACAAAATCTGGATAAAATCGTGTTTGACGCAGCAAACCGAACGCTGACGCATGATGTGTATATAGCCAAATAAGCTTGCGCTTAACGCCAGAAAGAAAAGCCCCTGTCAGCGCCGACTATGCGCTGTAAGAGAAATTGGACGGACTAAGGCGCCGACCAATCGCATTTTTTTTGGAGTTTTTCGCTTCCAATAGTTTCCATAGCATTTGCCCGTAACCCAAATCTTTGAAGGAAAAGTACATGAAACTTATTTCAGCCATATTCGCAGGTTGTCTTGCTGCCACCAGCGCGCTGGCCACGCCGGTTCTTATCTCCCACCAATGGGCGTTTGAGCCGGGCAAAGAAGCCCAAGTCGTTGAGGCGTTCAACGCCTATGACACGCCGAGCATGTTTAAAGGTGGGGAGCCGGGTGCTGTCTACATCAACCAGTTCCAAATGGATGCCTCGCCCGCCACTCATGACTTTGCCGTGTTTTACAAAGACGCGTCGGCAGCCGAAGCTACAATGGACGCCCGCGTGAACGATCAAGCGTTTGCCCAATTTGTCGGCAAGCTCAATGGCGTTGGTCAGTATCTCGGCTCAACCTATTACGCCATCATCGGCACCTATGGGGAAGCCTCCTCAGGCTTGAACAAATGGACGGCGTATAATTTCAACATTACCAATCCCGCGCTGGCCGTACGCGCCATGCAGGAATGGCGGGCCTCCGAGACGGGGAAAACGGCTCCCGGCAGTGCCTTTTTGGCTGCAACGCGCGCAGGGGCACCTGCGGGTGTAACCCATATTTTGGTCGCGCTTTACGAAAGCCGTGCCGAATATGAAAATTGGATCGAAAAGGCCACGCGCACGGATGACTGGAAAAAGTTCCAGAACAAAATGAACCGCGCCGGCACCCAACTCGGTGCAATTATGGGCCAAAGCGCTATTGCTGCTGGCTCCACCGAAAACGTCGCTGAATTTATAAGCGAATAAACAAGCGCATGGATCAGGGGGAGAGTTCTCTCCCTGATCCGCAAGCTTTCCCTTAAATTGCGATTAACAGGCCGCGCGAAGCCTGCAATGATGGTTTCATGAAGCGCATCGCACAAATTTTATTCGCCGCCATTTTGGGTGCGCTGGCGATTATCGGACTGACTGCACGGTTTTTACCGCCGCATGATGTGATCGCGCGCTATGTTGCCCTGACCGACACAGATCAGATTGTCTGGACAGCAAAAAATACCAGCGAATTATTTCCCACCCGTGTCGTCGCGCGCGGCGCGCAAAGCGCCAGACTTGAACGCGACCCGAATTTCCTGAACGGCTTCGCATACAGCTTCCAAGGCCAAACGCGCACGCTCGACAATATGATGCGCGACATGGAAACGCTTGGCCTGATCGTCCTGCATAAGGGCAAAATTGTGTATGAAAATTATGCTGCGGGTAGCGGGCCGCACAGTCATTTTACCAGCTATTCGCTGGTTAAATCCTTTGTGTCAACATTGATCGGCTTTGCCGTCGAAGACGGTTTCATTGCTGATATAAACGACCCGCTGGAAACCTATCTGCCCGAGCTTGCCCAAACCGATTATGCAGGCGTCACCATAAAGCACGCCCTACAAATGTCGTCGGGCATCCAATTTGACGACCGCGCCAATAATTCCAGCCAAGACACGATTAATTTTATACTCAACGCTGTTGTTTTGAACAATAAAACGGCGTTTGAAGCGGCACATGCCCACCCGCGCGCGGCGCGGCCCGGCACGGTTTTTAACTATAATACAGCCGAAACGCAGATCCTTCTCGAATTGCTGACCCGCGTAACAAAAATGTCTGCCGCCGATTTCATGTCGGCCAAAATCTGGCAACCGCTCGGCATGACGCATGATGCGTTTTGGGTGATCGACCGACCGGGGCCAAACGGGCGCGAGATTGGTGGCGCTTTTTTTAATGCCGCGCTCGACGACTGGGCGCGCTTCGGCCTGTTTATCAGCCAAGGGGGGCGCTGGAACGGCACGCAGCTTTTATCCGATAGCTGGATTTCCGGTGCGACCACCACAAGCGCGCCGCATCTGGCCCATGGCAAAGTCGATAAAAACTGGCGCAAAGGTTATGGCTTGCATTGGTGGACATTTGCCGATGGCGCGTTTCAAGCCGATGGAAGCCGCGGCCAGAGCCTTTACATCGACCCCGCACGCGACCTCGTGGTTGCCCGCGCCAGCGCGTGGGAAGCAGACTGGGTAGCGGTTCATGACGACCAGACGCACGCATTTTACGACGGGCTGAAGGCATTTATCGACGCGCGGGCGGCCGAGTGAACAGCCGACGCGCGTGAAGCTGCCGACTTCAAGCCTAGATTGACCTGTTCTGCTCTGCCCAATAAGGCTCACGCAGTTTCCGCTTGAAAATCTTGCCGCTGTCCTCGCGCGGCAAATCTTTGCGAATATCGACAATTTTCGGCACTTTGTATCCGGCCATAAATTCGCGCACATGCCCGCGCACATCGTCTTCAGTGACGCTTTGCCCGCTCTCGATCTGCACGCACGCGCACAGGCTTTCTCCGAAATCTTCGTCCGGAATTCCGAATACGGCGCAATCGGCAATGGCCGGATGGCTGATCAACACCGCTTCAATCTCGGCCGGGTAAATGTTGACGCCGCCGGAAATGACCATGTCATTGCGTCGGTCGCACAGATAAAGAAAGCCGTCTTCGTCCAGATAGCCAATGTCACCGACCGAGATGAGGCCCTGCGTTTCGGCCTTTTGGCGTTTGGCGTCATCCAGATGATAGGTGAAATCCGGCCCGCCCATATTGCGGCAATAAACATCACCAATTTCATGGGCGTCCACGCGCTTGCCGTCATCGTCGAGAATAATAATCTCGCAATTCGCCATGGCCTTGCCGACCGAGCCACGATGGTTGAGCCATTGCTCCGCCGTCAAAAAAGAAACTGAGCCAACTTCCGTGGCACCGTAATACTCATTGATGATTGGTCCCCACCAATCAATCATTTGCTGCTTTACATCCGGCGGGCACGGCGCGGCGGCATGCACCACAAACTGCAAGCTGCTCGTGTCATATTTCATCCGCTGTTCCTCGGGCAGTTTCAGCATACGGATAAACATGGTCGGCACGGTCTGAAGATGCGTTGTCTTATGCTTTTCTATGAGGCGCAGCAATTCCTCGGGGTCAAAGCGGGGCATCAACACGGTTTCGTCCATGCCCATAACCACGCATAAAATGGCATAGGTATTCGGCGCCGAGTGATAAAGTGGCGCCGGGATAATCGTGCGCCGACCCGGGCCGATGTCAAAGGCCTCATTGATGGTGGCATAGAGATTTTCCATTTCCGCCGGAGTGCCGGCATTGCGCCGCACGCCTTTGGGACGCCCTGTCGTGCCGGATGTGTATATCATTGCGCCCGGCGAGGCGACATCGCGCGGCGCGAGCGGTTCAAACTGCCCGAGCCAGTCATACCAGCCCGTTGCATCCGCCGGCACTTTCGCGGCTTCTGCCGAAATCTGATAGGCGGCGCATAGTTCGGGCGGCGTCTCAACGACCAGCACCTTGCAGCTCTCCGGTATGCCGGCCGCGATTTGCGGCAACAGGTCGGCGTGAATGATCAACGCCTTGGCACCGCAATTATCCAGCACATAATTGGCCTCATCCGCCGTGTAGTGCCAGTTCACCGGAACCGAATAGACGCCCAATGCCGCCGCCGCCAGCGACATTTCAAAAACCCCGAAATCATTACGCATGAAAATCGCAACACTGTCGGCGAGTTTCAGCCCCAACGATTCCTCCAAGCCGCGCGCGGCGCGCGCCGCATTTTGAAGTATCTCTTCATGCGACCTTTGGCGGTCGCCACTGATAATGCACTTGTCCATAACGCCCTCCCCACAACAAGAGCGTTTAGATTGGCAAGCAAGCGGGAGTGCGTCAACAGGCTAGGCACGGAGATATGACAAAGCGGGCTCGGCGATAAGGCGCGGGCAAGCATTTACGGCGTGATGATGGAACACCCCGTGGTTGCGCGTGCTTCCAAATCTTCGTGCACGCGCTGTGCCTCCGCCAGCCGATAGCGCTGGTTAATCTCCACCGACAGCACACCGTCTTCGACGAGTTGCAAAACCTTAGCCGATGATTGCTGCAACCAGCCGGGTTTGGCCATATATGTTGCCAAGGTCGGACGGGTGAAATTCAACGAGCCATGGGCCGCCAAATCTTGCGGCGCAACGGCCTCAATCGCGCCCGATGCATTGCCGAAGCTGGCAAAAGTGCCGAGCGGGGCCAAAACTTCCAGCCCCAGGCGATAGGTGTCTTTGCCGACGGAATCGTAAACCACCGGAAAACCGCCTTCGGGTGCCAGCGCTTTTAGCTTCTCGGGCAAATTTTGCGCGCCGGACAAAACACAGATCTGGGCGCCATGGGTTTCAGCGAGGGCGCATTTTTCATCCGTCGAGGCCGTGCCGACCAGATTGACACCAATATGGCGCGCCCATTGGCACGCGATGAGCCCGACCCCGCCAGCAGCGGCATGAAACAACACGGTTTCGCCACCCGTTAGGGGAAATGTGTCATGAAACAAATAATCTACCGTCATGCCTTTCAACAATATGGCGGCGGCTTGTTCAAAACTGACCGCGTCGGGCAGCGTAATAAGCGCAGCGGCGGGCAGAATAATTGCTTCGGCATAAGCGCCCAAAGCCATGGTCATCGCAACGCGCGCGCCGACGGGCAAATCAATCCCATCGCCCACCGCCTCAACCTCGCCCGCACCTTCAACGCCCAGACCACTCGGCAGCGGGATCGGGTAAAGCCCGGTTCGGTGATAGGTGTCGATCAAATTGACACCGATCGCGCGCAGCCTTACGCGCACTTCGCCCGGCCCCGGTACGGGCAGCGGCTTGTCGACAAGCTGCATGTTTTCCGGCCCACCAAAAGCCTTTATTTCAATCGCTTTTATGCTGTTTTTCATCTGTGCACCTATAAGTTATCGGCTAACCTAACGCATATTTCGGTTCGCGTGTTCGCCTTGGTGGTTTTTTTGTCCCGCCGCCTGCTCCCCGGCCGCGCTGCGGGTTGGTGTTTTTGCCTATCTTTCGGTTTTCGCGCGGCTTATGGTTTGCGTGAGGTCAGTGCGTATTGGGTAGCGGAGGACATCAATGTCATCTCAAAAAGAAAATATCAAAATCGATGAAACCGCCTGGGTGCATGAAACCGCGCTTTTATTCGGCAATATTACTGTGGGCGCGGACAGTTCGGTCTGGCCGCATGCTGTCATGCGCTCGGAGATGTTTCACATCGAAATCGGCGCGCGCACCAATATTCAGGATTTCGTGATGATCCATGTCGGCGCGACGACCCCGACAATTATCGGTGACGATTGTTCGATCACCCATCACGTTACGGTGCATGGCTGCACGATTGGCGATAAATGCCTGATCGGCATTAATGCAACGATTATGGACGGCGCGACAATCGGTAATAACAGTATTGTCGCCGGCCACGCCATCGTTACCGAAGGCAGCAGCTTTCCGGATAATTCCATCATTGCCGGCAGCCCGGCCAAGTTCGTTAAAACCCGTGATAGCGGCCCCGCCAATGCAATGAACGCCGCCTTTTATGTTCGCAACGCAAAAAATTATGCACAAGGCATACACCGCATCAGCGAAGATGATTTGCGCGCGCTCGGTTTTTTACCAAAAGAGTGAAACTTGGTCGGGGCAGCAAGATTCGAACTTGCGACCCCCTGGTCCCAAACCAGGTGCGCTACCAGACTGCGCCATGCCCCGACGCGATTACCGATACAAGGAAATGCGTGTCGTTTCAAGCATACAAAAATCACGAATATCGGTGAATTCAGTCAACCCGATCGAACAAGCGAAACACCGCGCTGGCGGTGAACACGAAATCTGTCTCCGGCATGTCGATGCCCTCGCCAACCCAGCCACGCGCCTCGACAAATGCCATGCGCCGCGTGGCGCGCACAATCCAGCCCGTACCTTGCAGCCAATCACCGGCCCGCGCCGAGCCCAAAAACTCAGTGTTGAGTTTCATCGTTACCGAACTGTGCTGGAGATTGCGGAAAACAGCCGTCGCCGCCAAACCATCGGCAAGCGAACATAAAAACCCGCCATGACAAATATCGCGGCTGTTGCAATGGCGCCGCTGCACACGCACACCCTGCCTGAATGTTTCGCCCTCGGCCCAATGGTACCAAGGCCCATTATGCGTGGTGAACGGCCCACGCCGGACGCTCAAGCGGAACGGCTCGGGCGGATTTGCTTCAAATTCGGCTTGTTGCCCAGTTTTTGATCCGGTCTGTGACATGCGCCATCACTGCCACAAGCCGCAGGGCGGCACAACCCCTGCCTTTGGACACGAAATTAATGCTTGTCGGAAGCCTAGGACTGGGAGCAGCCATTTCCCTCGGCGTCGGCGTCCAGATCATCAATCTGAACACTGGTGGCGCTGTCAATGCGTTTCACATCCGCCGCCATCAACCCCTTTGGCCCACGCCCATAACGCACCATGATGAATTGCCCGGGCACAAGCACTTCGATACCGGCATTGCGTAACACTTCCATGTGCACGAAAATATCCGGCCCGCTTTCCTCCGTATTGACGAAGCCAAAGCCACGAAGCCGATTGAACCACTTCACCACGGCGCGTTCAAAGTCGGAGACTTCGGAAATTTCAGAAAGCAGCGATGTTGGCCGAGGGTTATTATGCGGCAAATGCGCCTCGCTATTGTCGACCGCGATAATGCGGTCAGCTTGTAATCCTTGTGCGCGTTCAACAATGGTGCATTTGATACGGGCACCGGGGTACAAAATATCGTGCCCGCCACGGCGCAAGGTTGAATGGTGAACCAGAATATCGACGCCCCCTTCTTTGGGGACCACAACTCCATACCCCTTTACGGGGTCAAACCACTTGACCGTTCCGTCTACGGGAACGGCTTCATCCGCCACTTCTCCGGCGGTATCTACGGAAGACATGTAAAACCTCTACGTTATTTTTATTATTCGGTTTTTACGCTTTACCTCTTTCAGACTAGCATAGAAATTACCGCCGTAAACCAACAATCACCCAATAAGCCTAACAAATGCTTAACCCTAGGTAATTGCTTTATGCTTTCAGTTGGATATCAGCTATTTAGCCCAACCAAACCGGACAAAACCGCGCCAATCTCTGCATTGAGAACTAAATCGGCGGCTTTATCGATATCGGTCGGCTCACGATTGATGATGACGAGACGCGCACCATTATGGCGCGCCAGCACAGGGAACCCTGCCGCTGGCATGACCTGTAAAGACGACCCAATGGCGATAAACAAATCGCAACTCAGCGTGGCTGCTTCGGCGCGGCGCATTTCGTCTTCCGGCATCGCTTGGCCGAAAGAAATAGTCGCTGACTTCACAATACCGCCGCACGACTGACATCCGGGCGCAGATTTTTCATCGCCGGCGACAAACGCTGCCTTGATCTGCTCCAATTCGTGGCGAAAACCACAATCCAGACATTTTGCATAGGTGCCATTGCCGTGCAATTCGATGATTTTGTCGGCTTCGATTCCCGACTGCTGGTGCAAATTATCGATGTTCTGGGTAATCACATGCGTGACTTTGCCTTGTGCCACCAAATGCGCGATGGCCTTATGCCCGCTATTGGGTTGCGCGCCCCCTATTTCGACATCGACGGCAAATTTTCGCCGCCACGCCTCGACACGCATTTCTTCGCTGGCAAGAAAATCCTGAAACATGATTGGCTGCATACGCGACCACACCCCGCCCGGGCTGCGAAAATCCGGTATGCCGCTTTCGGTACTCATGCCAGCGCCGGTAAAAACCACCACGCGCTCGGCTTCATCGACCCATTGACGCAAGGTCACTTCCATCGTCACAAATACCTCTCAAAATGGCTCACTGCATCGGCAAGGGCACGACGACGCAACTGCCCGCACAACATGCCGAAATGTCCACAATTATAGGAAGCTGCACTTATCCGTGGGCTGGTGCGCCGGACGAAGGTGTCGATCGGCTCTTGCGGCGACAATTCGTCTTTTTCACCAATCTGTATGAGGGTCGGCGTCGTTAACACGTCAGACAATTCGGTTGGATTGTTTTTCTCGATGCGGCCCGAGAAAAAACTGTCAATCAAGATACGGTTTTCAAAACTCGGGCCCGCGAGGTCTAGATATTCAGTGGCTTCGGGCGCGTTAAGCATTACCGGATAGGCGTCGCCCTCGGGCACGGTTGCGATATAGCCCGTTTTCCGGCCCGTTAAAAACCGCAAAAGTTTTCCGGAAATTTGCTTACGCAAAGCAAGCGTGGCCTTTTCGCCGCGCCATAAATCGCCCAGCACCAAAGACAAATGCACGTCCATAATCGGTGCCTGGGCAACCACGGCCCCGACGCACGCATTCTCGCAGGCAGTGTAAAGCACGTGTCCGCCCGAAAAAGAAAACCCCCAAAGCCCTACGCGCTCTGCATCGATATCTTCCAGATTTCGCACAAAATCGACCGCCGCCTGCCAGTCGTTTCGTTGCATTGGGACAGAGATATATTGCCGCTTTTTGCCGCCGCTTTTGCCGAAATTTCGATAATCAAAAGCCAGCGCGTGAAACCCGTTTTGAGCAAAGCCATCGGCCATTTCATAAAGGCCGGTATCGGCCGTGCCGCACAACCCATGCGCGAGAATTATCACGCGCGCGCGGTGTTTGTCTTCCGGCACATATAAACGCCCCGCGCATGTGTCATTGCCTGACTTGAATTCAACGTCGTGATGCATAAGCCGATTTCCGCTATTGCCCGTTTGCTAGAGATTGCAAGCCCCAACGCATGTAGTCAAACGCCAAATAGTATGGCAGATTTTGTGCAATGCTCATTTGAGGAAGTTTGCCATGAAATATTTGCATACCATGATCCGGGTCAGCGATCTCGACCGGTCTTTAGAATTTTACTGCACCCATTTGGGGCTTGAGAATGTCGGGCGCTTCGATGTCGAAGAGGGCCGCTTCACGCTGGTGTTTCTGGCCCCGCCCGGCCAACCGGAAGCACAAATTGAACTGACCCATAATTGGGACCCGGAAACGCTCGGCGAGGGCCGCAATTTCGGACACCTCGCTTACGAGGTTGAAGATATCTATGCCACCTGCCAGAAACTTTCCGATGCCGGCATTGTGATCAACCGACCCCCGCGCGACGGGCGCATGGCATTTGTGCGCTCGCCCGATAATGTGTCGATCGAATTGCTGCAATCCGGCGCGCCGCTGCCAGCCGCCGAACCATGGGCATCCATGGAAAATATCGGCGCGTGGTAGCACGACTTAAAAGCTGGGCTGGTGTTTGCGTGTTGGTGTTGACCAGCATGTCCGATGCAGCAGCACAGTCAAGCGACCGCCAAATCAGCGATGACCTGCGCGCACGCCGCGCCGCGCGCGAAGCGTTAAAAGACCCCTATTGGGACGGTTTTATTCTGAAATATGAAGGAAATTGCGAAGCCGCCGCCAGCAAACTTTATCCCATTGCCGCGCTGGGGCTTGGCTATGAAGAAGCCCAAACGGCGCTTGGCGAATGTCTGCTGAGTTTGGCGGGTCTTCCCGATGATCGGTCGCCGCCCCCTGCCCGCGAAACGATTTTTGACAAAAATAATTTCCAAAGCGGCTTGTCTTGGATTATGATCGCCGCACAAAGCGGTGGGTTCAAAGCGCAAGGCATTCTGGTTGCGCTATACGCGGCCAATCTTGGCCCCGACCGCGACCCCGTTGAGGCGGCCAAATGGTCACATCTGTATCTGACCAATCCAACACGGCTGAACCTTGGCGCTGCGGTTCTGGCGCAAGCCTCCATCGACGTGCTCGAAGCGCGGCTCGACAGAGAAACTTGGCTTGCCGGCAAGGAGCGCGCGCGCCGTTGGACGCCGATTTTTCCATCCGTCACAAAAAAGCCTTAAACATCGCCGACAAAAACAACATGGAAAATAATCAAATAAACAAATTCCCGCGCTTGGCTCTTTTGGGCCTTGTTTTGCTAACCCTCACCGCCGCCGAGACCATGGCCCAATCCGAACAACGGGTCGCCTATTTCGCGGGCGGGTGCTTTTGGTGTACCGAAACCGATTTTGAGAATATCGACGGTGTGTCGGAAGTTATTTCCGGCTTTATGGGCGGCGAAAAAGCCAACCCGTCTTACAGCGATGTCGCCGGTGGGCGCACGCAACACCGCGAAACCGTCAAAGTTGTTTTTGATCCGCAAAAAGTCAGCTACCAAAACCTTCTCAGCGCGTTTTGGCGCATGCATGACCCTTCAGACGCAACAGGCAGCTTTGTCGATCGCGGCCGCCAATACAGTTCGGCGATTTATTATGTCGACGACGCCCAACGCCGGCTCGCCGAAGGTGGCGTGCAAGCCCTTGATGCGTCGGGCAAATTTGACACGCCGATTGCAACCGCGATTGAGCCGGCCGGCGCTTTTTACCCAGCCGAGGCCTATCATCAGGACTATTATCTGAAAAGTTCGCTGAAATATAAATATTACCGCTATCGTTCGGGGCGCGATCAATTTATTGAGAAAACCTGGGCCGGAGACGACACCGTCTACCAAATAGCGCAATAATTTCAGGAAATTGGCAAAGCCATGGCACGCCCTAGGGGAATCGAACCCCTCTTTCCAGGTTGAAAACCTGGCGTCCTAACCGATAGACGAAGGGCGCTTAATGGCTTTAAGAAAACTTGATATACTCACATTTCAGGCGGAATTCAAGCACTGTCAGCATATGCGGCATCATGCACCATTAGCTGTACATCATGGCGTCCGTTCCAGTTGTCGGCGCGCAAAAAACCCGCAATATGACATAGCGATGGCGGCTTGGTGAGCAGCGCGCGCACGTCCTCGGGCACGCTCGAAAATGCAATGGCTTTAAGCCGCCCACCCTCTCGACCGGCAAGAATACAGCGCACATGCCCGTCGCCGACAATATCTGATTGCACCACACGCACGGCAGGAAAAACCAAGCGCGGCTCGGCATTGCCCGCGCCGAACGGGCCGGCCTTATTAATCAGCTCAAGCAGATCGGTATTGGCCGCCGCAGGCGACAGGCTTGCATCAAGCCAGAGATCGCGCGGGCCATCCAGCGCCAACCCGCCCAGTTCTTCGGTCAAATAGGCTTCGAACCCCGCCATCTGGTCGGCGCGCAAGGTGAGGCCAGCGGCCATGGCGTGCCCGCCACCGGCTTCGATTAGGCCGCGATCAACAGCGCCGGCGATAAGACGACCAACATCAATGCCGGAAATCGAGCGTGCCGAGCCTTTGCCAAGGCCGGTTTCATCAAGCGCGATGACAAAACTGGGCCGGTGGAACTTATCTTTTATGCGCCCCGCAACAATGCCGATAACGCCGGGATGCCACCCCTCACGGGCGGTGAGAAAATAAGGCGGCGAGGCGTTATGGGCCGGAATCTTATTTTCCGCGTCATGCATGGCCTCAGACAATACCCCCGCTTCGATGGCCCGGCGTTCGGTGTTCAAATCATCAAGCCGCATCGCAAAGCCACTGGCTTCCTCGCTGCTTTCGGTTGACAGCAGACGCACGCCCAGCGACGCCTCACCGACGCGCCCGCCCGCATTGAGGCGCGGCCCCAGTTGAAAGCCGAATTCATACGTCCCCATTTGTGCCGCCGCGCGCGACACGCGCGCCAAAGCGCGAATACCCTCATTGCTGGTTTGGGCAGCAACGGTCAAACCTTGACGCACAAGCGCGCGATTTAAGCCCTGCAGGGGCACGACATCACACACCGTGCCCAGCGCAACCATATCCAGCAGCCCCAGCACATCGGGTTCGTCGCGCGTGTCGAAATAGCCGCTGCGCCGCAAGGCCCGATTGACGGCAATCACCAGCAAAAATGTCACGCCGACGGCTGCAAGATGTCCCAAGCCGCTGGTATCATCGGCGCGGCGCGGATTGACCAGCGCAAAACAGGTCGGCAAACCGCCGCCCGTTTGATGGTGGTCGGCAACAATCACATCAATGCCTGCGACATGGGCCGCGCCGAGCGTCTCATGCGCCATGGTGCCGCAATCAACGGTCACGATAAGATTATGGCCCTCGTCTTGGAGTTGACGAAAAGCATCAATATTCGGCCCGTAGCCTTCTTTCTGGCGGTCGGGAATATAAACCCGCAACTGCTTGCCCAGCGCCCCAAAATAACGCGACAACACAGCAGACGACGTCGCGCCATCCACATCATAATCACCAAAGACAGCAATTTTTTCGTCGCGCTCGACCGCAAGGGCAAGGCGCTCGGCCGCCTTATCCATATCCGTCAGGCAGGAAGGGTCGGGTAACAGGTCGCGCAAGCGCGGTTCCAAATAGTTTGGCACATCTTCCAGCGTGACCCCGCGCGCCACCAACAGCCGCGCCAAAATATCCGGAAGGCCATGACGCTGGCACATGGCCAATACCAGACGATCATCACTTGGACGAAATTTCCAGACCTGCCCGGCCGCCGAACGCGAAACCCCTAAAGCTGTCTGGTTGGTCGTCTCAATCATTCAGGTGGAATTTTTCCCTGTTGGCATGGCACGCTTTGATCCAGCGAATGGTTCCGGTGGACGAACGCATTAGCAAAGTCTCTGTCCAGATCACCCCGCCGTCATGCGAGATGCCCGACAGCATCGACCCCGAAGTCACCCCGGTGGCCGACAGCACCACATCGCCCTGCGCCATTTCATCGACTTTGTATTTGCGGTCAAAATCGGTAATGCCCATTTTGCGCGCACGCGCTTTTTGGTCGTCATCGCTGAGCACAAGGCGTCCCTGCATTTGACCGCCCGTGCAGCGCAAGGCGGCTGCGGCCAACACGCCTTCAGGCGCACCGCCCGTGCCCATATAAAGGTCAATGCCGGTCGAGGGATCTGTTGTGTGAATAACACCGGCAATATCGCCATCGGTGATGAGGGTGACGCGCGCGCCGCACGCGCGCACTTGCGCGATCATGTCGGCATGGCGCGGGCGGTCAAGAATACAAACATTAATCCGTTCGACCTCGACACCTTTTGCCGCCGCAACCGCTTTTACATTTTCTTCCGGCGTCGCATCCAGATCGACAATGTCGTCGGGATAATTGCCGCCCAGCGCAATTTTATCCATATAGGCATCCGGCGCGTTAAGCAGACTGCCGGCCTCAGCCATGGCAACCACCGCCAGGGCATTTGGCATGCCCTTCGCCGTCAGCGTCGTGCCTTCCAGCGGATCCAGCGCAATATCGACTTTGGGGCCTTTGCCCTTGCCGACTTTTTCGCCGATATAAAGCATTGGCGCCTCGTCGCGTTCGCCTTCGCCAATCACAACCTCGCCATCAATCTCCAAAGCGTTGAGTTCCCGACGCATGGCATCCACCGCGGCCTGATCCGCCGCCTTTTCGTCGCCACGCCCAATCAAACGCGCCGCCGCAACAGCAGCCCGCTCGGTCACACGCGCAAGCTCCAGTGTCAGAACCCGATTAATGCCCTTGGATTTACTCATAACTTCTCCTATCAGCTATGCCTCAAAAACGGGCAAAGCCAGCACCTGGTTGCGTATTGTGTCCTGATTGGCAAGACTGCTCAAGGCCGCCCGAAGGTGTTTCGCATCAACCTTGTGCGTAATAAACACTACAGGAAGATACGTGTCATCCGCATTGCGGGATCTTTGCACAACTTCCTCAATCGAAACACCGCTTTGGGCGAGCACTTGGGTCACCGACGCCATGCTGCCCGGCGCATCGGCCAGCGCCAGCCGGAGATACCACGCCTGCGGCGGCAGATCGGACGTTTTCGCAACTTCCATGCTCAATGCATCCGTACCGAAAATGGGCCGTCCGAAACCTTGCGCGAGGTCGGCAATATCCGCCAGAACCGCTGAGGCTGTCGCGCCGCCTCCCGCGCCCGGCCCTTGCAAAAAAAGCTGCCCGACCGGGCTTGCCTCAAGCGCAACGGCGTTCAGTTCATTTTTAACCTGCGCCAGCGCGTGGTCGCGCCCGACCAGCATTGGGGCCACGCATTGCACCAGCCCGTCCGGGGTCTCACCGGCTATGGCGATGAGGCGGATCACGCTGTCAAATTCATCTGCGAAGGAAATATCCTGATCGGTAATTGCCTCAATGCCGGTCACGGAAATTTGCCCCACATCGGGCTGAACACCAAAAGCCAAGCCTGCGAGCAATGCCAATTTTTGCGCGGCATCCATGCCGCTAATGTCGAGATCGGGTTCGGCCTCAGCAAAGCCGCGTTGTTGGGCATCTTTCAACGCCGTCGCAAACGACACGCCCGAACTTTCCATCTGGCTCAATATGAAATTGCACGTGCCGTTCAAAATGCCGCTGACACGGCTGATTTTATTGCCGGCCAGCGCCTCGCGCAAAGTTTTGATGACGGGAATACCCCCCGCCACGGCTGCTTCATAGGCCAGTGACGCCCCGCTCGCCTCGCTGACCACGGCCAGCTGCATGGCGCGGTCAGCCAATAGTGCTTTATTGGCCGTGACCACGGATTTACCCGCCGCCAGCGCGGTTTCGATCAGCGTCGCCGCCGGCGCGCCCGTGCCGCCAATCAATTCGACCACAAGGTCAACATCGCCCGCCTCGGCCAATTCAACAGGCTGGTCAACCCAGCGCACCGCCGACAGGTCAAGCCCCCGCTCGCGCGCCTTGTCGCGCGCGCAAACCGCCGTCAATGTGACCCCGGGCACCGCCCCGTCCAGCAAGCGACCGGCCACCTCGACACCGACCGTGCCGAGGCCGGCCAGACCTATCCGCAACGACCCGTTCATGCGGATTTCCGTTTTTCCGAATGTTCTTCCATAAACCGCCGCAGGTTTCTGCCCGCCTGGCGGATACGCTGCTCGTTTTCAACCAGCGCAATGCGTACATGATTGTCACCATATTCGCCAAAACCAATACCCGGCGACACGGCAATATCGGCTTCTTGCAGCAGCAAGGTAGAAAATTCGAGCGAGGTCATGCCCTCAAATAATGCCGGAATTCGGCCCCAGGCGAACATGGTAGCTTGCGGCGCGGGCACATCCCAACCGGCGCGCGAAAACACGTCGATCAAAACATCGCGGCGCTCTTTGTAAACATAGCGGATATCACGGATAACCTCTTCGGGGCTGTCCAGCGCCGCAGATGCCGCCACTTGTATCGGTGTGAATGCCCCATAATCGAGATAGGATTTAATGCGCGTCAACGCGCCGATTAGCCGGGCATTGCCAACCGCAAACCCCATACGCCAACCGGGCATGGAAAATGTCTTTGACAGCGACGTGAACTCAACCGCCACATCTTTTGCACCCTCGATCTGCAAAATCGACGGCGGCGGGTTATCGTCGTCAAAATAAATCTCGGAATAGGCCAGGTCAGACAAAAGAATTATGTCGTGCTTTTTGGCATAGGCGACCGCTTCTTTGTAAAATTCCAGATCAACGACTTCTGCCGTCGGATTGGCAGGGAAATTCAGCACCAGCGCCTTTGGCGTCGGGTGGCTGTTGGCGACCGCACGGTCAAGAACAGAGAAAAAGTCGCCGCCCTCTTCCAATGGCAAATGCCGAATGGTGGCGCCGGATATAATGAAACCGAAGGCATGGATGGGATAGGTCGGGTTCGGCACAAGGATAACATCGCCCGGGTCGGTAATGGCTTGAGCCATATTCGCAAAACCTTCTTTCGACCCCAGCGTGGCGATGACTTCCGTTTCCGGGTCGAGTTTCACACCGAAACGCCTTTCGTAATAGCGCGCCTGTGCCTTTCGCAGCCCCGGAATACCTTTCGACGCCGAATATCGGTGGGTGCGCGGATTGCGAACAGTCTCGACGAGCTTTTCGACGATATGCTCAGGCGTCGGCAAATCCGGATTGCCCATGCCGAAATCGATAATGTCCTTGCCTTGCGCGCGCGCTTGCGCTTTCAGCTTATTAACCTGCTCAAATACATAAGGCGGCAAACGCTGAATACGCTGAAAGTCCTGTCCCATAAGTCTTCTTTTGCCTCTTTACTGCCCCGTCTATGCCACGGAATTGCGGCCAATTAAAGGCCGCGCATCGTCGCAAGGCGTTACGGATATAGCGGCGGCTGTTGCAGCCCTTCTGTTTCGTCAAAGCCGAACATAATGTTCAAATTCTGAACGGCTTGCCCGCTTGACCCCTTCACCAGATTATCCAGCGCCGAGAATAAAATCACCCGCCCCGGCAACCTGTCCTCAAAGGCGGCAAGCTCACAAATATTGGAGCCGCGCACATGCCGCGTGGCTGGCACCAGCCCGTCGCGCGCCAAGCGCACAAAGGGCGCATCGGCATAACACGCTTCCAAACAGCCCCGCATATCCTGCGCGCTGACCCCATCTGCCGCTTTTGCATAGACCGACAAATACTCGCCCCGGTTCATCGGCACAAGGTGGGGTGTAAAACTGACCATGACCGCATGCCCTGCGGCACGTGACACTTCCTGTTCAATCTCCGGCGCATGCCGGTGCGCGCCGACACTGTAAGCGTGCATGGCCTCGGCCACCTCGGAGAACAGATTTTGCTCTTTGAGGCTGCGGCCAGCACCGGTTACGCCGGATTTTGCATCAATAATCAGGTCGCTCGTGTCGACTAACCCTGCCTTGACGAGCGGCAGTAAAAGCGTCAACGCCGCCGTCGGGTAACATCCGGGGCACGCCACCAGGCGCGCGGCAGCGATTTGCGCGCGGTAGTGTTCGCTCAGCCCGTAAACCGCCCCAGCCAAGAGATCTGGCGCATCATGCGTGCGCCCGTACCATTCATTATAGACCTTCGCGTCGCGCAACCGAAAATCGGCCGACATGTCGATAATCCGTACATGCTCGGGAATTTCGGCAATCACATCCTGCGCGGTCGAATGTGGCAGGCCGCAAATCGCCGCGTCAATTCCTGTCCAGTCGACATCTTCGGCGCGGGTAAGCGGCGGCACATCAATATCGGCGAATTGCGGATAAATCTCTGCCAAGGCGCGTCCGGCATGGGCATTGCCGGTCAGTGCCGCAATGCGCGCATGCGGATGCGCCGCCAGCAGCCGCACAGCGTCCGCGCCGGTGTAACCGGAAGCGCCTATAATGGCGACGTTGATTTGCGACACGGCCATTTTTGCTGTTTTTCCTCAGTCGTCGTTCTGGTTCACAGCCATAATCTCGCCTTCGGCAGCAAGTTCATCACCAACATAAACCCGCCCGCGAAATTTATAGGCCAAGCCGCGCCGCCGGATTTTTTCCACGTGAATACGCATCTGGTCGCCCGGCACGACGGGCCGCCGGAAGCGCACATTGTCGACAGTCATGAAATAAATTCTGTCGGCAACAATCGGCTCACCCTTTAATTTGGCGTTTTGCATAACCAAAATGGCGGAAACTTGAGCAATCGCCTCAATGATCAGCACGCCCGGAAAAATCGGGCGCCCGGGAAAATGCCCGGTAAACCAAGGCTCAGTGTAAGTTACATTTTTGATACCCACGGCGGTTTCCTCGCCCTGCATCTCTTCGACACGGTCGACGAGCAAAAACGGGTAGCGATGGGGCAAAAAATCAAAGATTTCTTGAATGGTAACTGAAGATCCGGGAAGCGAATCGGTCATCTTGTTCTCCCATGAATCAAACTGGTCATTAATAACAAAAAAGGGGCTGAAAAGCCCCTTTTTCTTTTCCGAAAAGGCACAGAGGCTAGCGTTTCGAGAACTGGAAGCTGCGGCGGGCTTTCGCGCGACCATATTTTTTTCGCTCCACGACACGGCTATCGCGCGTCAAGAACCCGCCCGATTTCAGCGTGCCGCGCAAGGCTGGCTCGTAATAGGTCAGCGCCTTGGAAAGACCATGGCGCACAGCACCGGCCTGGCCTGACAGGCCGCCGCCACTCACCGGGGCGTGCCGCAGCCACCAAGGGCTGACGCACGATCATCCGCAAAACAGGCCGCGCAAAATATTTGGTCTCTTCGCTGCCATTGACGGTGATAACGCCGCTGCCCGGCTTGATCCACACCCGCGCAATCGCGTTTTTGCGTTTGCCCGTGGCATAGGCGCGCCCTTGCGCGTCGATTTGCGGTTCCGCCGGTGCAGTCGGTTCAACCACAACACCTTCATCGGCCAATGCCGTATCCAGATTTTCCAGACTTGTCTCAGACATGTTCAGCCCCTCACATTCTTGGCGTTCATCGCCGCAACATCAAGCGCCTCAGGGGCTTGTGCCGCGTGCGGATGTTCAGCGCCAGCATAGACGCGCATATTGGATAATTGCTGGCGACCCAGCGGCCCGCGCGGCAGCATGCGTTTGACGGCAAGCTCCAAAACGCGCTCAGGAAACTGCCCTTCCAGCAGTTTTTCCGGTGTCGTTTCCTTAATGCCACCCGGATAGCCGGTGTGGCGATAATAGGTTTTGTCCGACCGCTTATTGCCCGTAAACACAACCTTATCGGCGTTAATCACGATAACATTGTCGCCACAATCCATGTGCGGCGTATAGCTCGGCAAATGCTTGCCCCGCAGCCGCGTTGCAATCACCGCCGCAAGACGGCCAACAACCATATTTTCCGCGTCAATCAACACCCATTTTTTGTCGATATCTGACGGTTTTGCTGAAAAGGTTTTCATGTTTTAACCCCGTTTCATGCGCCTAGCGCGCGATAGGGCAGTTTGTATCCAAACGACGCCCAGATTGCAATGAAAAACAGGTTAAATTTACCGAATTAAAACAGCAGCTTATAAATTAGGTAAATAATTACCTCGGCGTAACCATCTTGGGAAACCGCATATAATGTAAATGCGTGATGGCCAATCCCAATACAAGCACAGCGCCCAGTTGGTGCGCCGCACCCAGCGGCAGCGGCACAGCATTCATAAGCGTTACAATGCCCAACACGCCCTGCCCCAGCACGGCGGCAACCAGCAGAGCAGCGGACACCAAAACAGGCTTTGATGCTTGCGCGCGCGTGAGCCGATAGAGATGCCAGATCACCGCACCCGTCAGAAAATAAGCCACCAGACGGTGATTGAATTGCACGGTCAGATGGCTTTCAAACAAATTGCTGACGGCGGGCGACATGGCAAACAGACCTGTAGGGATGATATCGCCATCCATAAACGGCCAGTCAATATAGGTGGTGCCCGCATCAAGCCCGGCAACCAACGCGCCCAACAGAGATTGAACCAGCACCAAAACAGCAATAGCCCCACTCAGCGCGACCCCCGGCCCCGAAACCGCCGGCAGCGGCGCAGCGCGCCAAAAATGCAGCGCCATCCACAAGCAGCACGAAAAGATGATCAGGGCCAGCCCAAGGTGCATGGCAAGGCGATACTGGCTGACATCGACCCGATCGGAAAGTCCGCTTTGAACCATGTACCAGCCCATAAACCCTTGCAGACCTCCCAGCGCAAACAGAGCCAGAAGCGGGCCAAGCGCGCGTTTGGGAATTTTGCGCTGCAACAGAAAAACGACAAATGGCAGGAAAAACACCAGCCCGACCACACGCCCCAACTGGCGGTGACCCCATTCCCACCAATAAATCACCTTGAACGCCTCAAGGCTCATGCCGGCATTTATGAGCTGATATTCCGGGATCTCGCGGTATTTTGCGAAGGCGATCTCCCAGTCGACGGCGCTTAGGGGCGGCAGGGCGCCGGAAATAGGTTGCCATTCGGTAATCGAAAGCCCGCTATCGGTCAGCCGGGTCAGCCCGCCCACCAGCACCATCATGACAACAAAGCCAGCAACGCTAAACAACCAATAAGCCAGTTGGCGCCGATGCGCCGCAGGAAACGAGGTACTATCCATGCGCTATATATAGCGCCGCGCCGCGACTTGCGATAGCGCTTGCGGGCGCGACCAAACGGCGCGTGCGCGTGCGCCAGTTTGTCGGCAATATCCCTCGCCTCAGCTGACAAAACCGCCTATATACACGCCATGGAACGCGGCAAACCTTTTTTCCCCATGCGTGTACGCAAGTTGATCGGCCTGATCGCGCTGCTGCTATTGCTGTTTGTTTATGCGCTGATCGTCATGACAATCGCTGTCAGCGGGCGCGTGCCGCAGGAGGGGGCAGCGGAGTTTTTCTTCTATCTGATTACGGGGCTGGCATGGACACCGCCGGCGGCGCTGATCATCTGGTGGATGCAGCGCCCGGATTAACGCCTAGTCGGGACGTCCGAACTGAATGATGTTCAGCGCAATAATGGCAACGACAAAAATAACGATGGGCAGAATCGAAGTCATGAAAATTTCCTTTCATTGCGCGCGACACTATCATTCCACGGGCAATTTGCAAGCACCCACATAGGCCGAAATGGTCGGAGCGGCGGGATTCGAACCCACGACCCCTTGTCCCCCAGACAAGTGCGCTACCGGGCTGCGCTACGCTCCGACGTTGTCGGTTTTAGGCGGTTTCAGTTGTATTGGCAAGCTGGCCTTTAGCCCGCATTTTCGCCCAGCAGACGACGCCGAATCTCACCGAGCTGGTCGCGGGCGCTGGTCAGTTGATCGCGCTGCGGCTTTGTTAGCCCGGCCCCCTCGCCCGGCATGGCATCAGCCCCTTCAGCGCGCGCGCGCACATAATCAGCCCCATGGTCACGGATAATTTTTTGCACACCTTTTATCGTCAATCCATCTTCGTGCAAAAGGCATTGAATACCGGCAATGAGCTGCACGTCTTCGGGACGATAAAAACGCCGCCCCGCGGCGCGCTTCAAAGGCTGTATGATGTCGAATTTGGTTTCCCAAAACCGTAAGACATGTGTTTCCACATTCAATGAACCGGCAACTTCACTGATGCTGCGGTAAGCGGTTTCTGATTTTTCTTCAGACATTTGAAACCTGACCACGCATTATATCAGTCAGACAGGCCTGCCATTTTATTGATTTTTGATTTCAGCACATGGCTGGCACGAAACGAAAGCACGCGGCGCGGGTCGATCGGCACTTCCTCTCCGGTTTTCGGGTTACGTCCAACGCGACCATTTTTGTGACGCACCATAAACGAACCGAATGAAGACAGTTTCACGGCCTCGCCGCGCACCAGCGCATCGGAAATTTCGGAAATTACGCTTTCTACGATCTGTGTGGATTCGCTCCGCGACAAGCCAATCTCATTATAAACCGCTTCACTGAGATCTGCGCGCGTTACCGTTTTACCAGTCATCTTGCCCTCATTTATCTCCAAAATATAACCACATAGAGATAATTTAGTGCAAGCGAATAGTGGCTGTTTTTTGCTCTATGACCACCGAATTAAATTTGCCCCCCAGCTCAATCCCCCGCCCATGGCCTCTGTCATGACCAAATCGCCGGGCTTGATTTGACCATTTTGCACCGCCTCGCTGAGGGCCAGCGGAATGGAGGCGGCAGACGTATTGGCGTGGTGGTCAACCGTCAAAATAGTTTTTTCGGGCGGCAAACCGATTTTACGCGCCACGCCGTCAATTATACGTCTGTTGGCCTGATGCGGCACAAACCAGTCAATCTCGCTCACATCAAGCTCAGCCATATCAAGCAGCGTACACACGGCTTCGGCAATATTCGTCACCGCATGGCGGTAAACTTCGCGGCCTTGCATGTGAATTTTGGAATCTGTGGAGGTCGCGGTGGCGCCGCCCGTTGCATATAGCAGATCCGCAAACGCACCTTCGGAGCGAATATAATTTTTAATCACCTGCGGCGCGTCGGGGGCAACATCTGCGGCACCCAGAATAATAGCACCGGCGCCATCGCCAAACAGCACCGCCGTGCTGCGGTCTTGCCAGTCGAGCAGGCGCGTCATCACCTCAGCACCGATCACCAATGCCTGATTGGTTTGCCCGCTTTCGATCATTGCGGTGGCAAGGCTCAGACCATAGACGAACCCCGCACACGCCGCCTGAACATCAAACGCTGCGCCATGCGATGAGCCAAGCTTGTGCTGCACATAAGCCGCCGTTGCCGGAAACGCGGCATCGGGTGTCGAAGTGGCAACGATAATCAAATCAATATCGGCAATGCTCATACCCGCATGCGCCAGCGCTTTTTTCGCCGCCGCAACGCCAAGGTCAGACGAATTTACGCCAACATCTGCCTGATGGCGTTGGTGAATACCCGAGCGCGACACAATCCATTCATCGCTGGTATCCATAATCTTACTGAGGTCGTCATTTGTCAGAACCTTTTCAGGAACATATCCACCAACACCCTTAACCTGTGCTTTTCTTGTCATTTTTTAGTCCAGTGTTTGAGCCCAAGCATCATCAAGTAATACTTGCATTTTCTCAATATCAGCCGCAATGGTTTGGGAGATATCGGCATTCGCCACATCAACCGCCAAATTGACGGCAGACGCAAAACCGCTGGCATCGGCCCCGCCATGGCTTTTTACAACAATACCGTTGAGGCCCAGAAACATGCCCCCATTGGCGGCATTGGGATCCATGCGCTGGCGCAAACTTTGAAAGGCGGGACGCGCAAAAACATAGCCAAGCCTGGAAAAAAATGAGCCCGATATCGCTTGGCGTAAATATTCGGCAATTTGACGGGCGGTGCCTTCGGCTGTTTTGAGCGCGATATTACCCGTAAAGCCATCCGTGACAATGACATCAGCGTCGCCGCGCCCGATGCCGTCGCCTTCAATAAATCCGGTAAAATTCAACTCTGAGCGCGACAATAACTCAGCCGCCTCGCGCACGCTGTCAGTGCCCTTCACATCTTCAACACCAATATTCAACAGTCCAATGGTCGGGTCGGGGTTTCCAAAAATCGTGCGTACATACGCCGCCCCCATGACCGCAAATTGGGCATATTGCGAGGCTGGCCCACCTATCGTCGCGCCAACGTCCAGCACCACACTGCGCCCTCTGACGGTCGGCCAAACAGCCACAATGGCGGGGCGTTCGATCCCCGGCAAGGTGCGGAGAACAACCTTGGACATCGCCATTAAAGCGCCGGTATTGCCGGCCGAAATACACGCTTGTGCCGCGCCGGATTTAACCGCTTCAATGGCCTGCCACATACTGCTGACCTTCCGCCCCTGCCGCAGAGCAACGCTGGGCTTGGCGTCCATGGCGACAGACATTTCGCAGTGAACCAATGTGCTGGCGCTTTCAACACGGGGCTTGCGCGCCAGCGCGGGCCGGACGATTTGCTCGTCACCGAACAGAAGAAACCGTGCGCCAGCACGCTGCGCGAGCGCGGTGTCAATCCCGTCCACTATAATTTCGGGGCCGTGGTCACCGCCCATAACGTCAACAGAGATAACGGGGTCGGTCATATTCCCTCTAACCAAATGTTAGATCCAAACTCGGTAATGGATGCGACAGTTCGCCACGAATATCAAGTGCCATCATTGTCGGCATCGGTTTTGTGAAAATCCACCAAAACCGAAAAGGGCGAGGCAGGTTTTTCGCCGCCAAGCTCGCCAGCGTCAAACGCAACGCCTTCTTTTCGCGGATAAGCCGGTATTTCCATGGCAAAAACCTGCATGGCAAGTTCGCCAATATTGGCGGCACCGTCTTGCAATGCCTCCGGCGGGTCGGTCTCGAAATCATCATCAGGAATGACAAATTTCGCCACCATGCTTTCAGGCTGAAACTCGGCGGAAAAATTTTGCGATATGTCCGTCCAAATCGGTTCAAGCGTAACACCGCAAATTTGTTCGACACGGCCCTGCACGGTGCCGGTAACGTGCAGACAGCCTTTGTCCAGCGGGACAAGACGCGCTTCCACTTTGAGGGCATCGACATTATTGACCCCGAACCTCCGGGTCATGGCAGCGCGTATTTGTTCGGGCAGTTCAAAGCGTGCCTCGCGGCCCGTTGGCGGGACATCTTCAACGCGGATGGCATAATCGAGCGTCATGTCATCGCGAAAACGCGGTTCACAATCATCCATGCGTCACCTTCAGGTTTGGCGCTTTGGTAAAACTGTGACCGTTCAAAATGTCCTCAAGCGGGACATCTGCCAAATGTTTCTCCAATGCCAGCGCGTAGCCTGATAAGGCGTTCAAGCCGGCTTCTTGTTGCGGCGATGGCGCGGTTTCTGGGTATAGATTGCGGGCCAGAATATCGTATATGCCGCTTATCTCCCCTTGTGCATCGAGAACGCCGTCATACGCCGTTGCGCGCCCGTAAAACGCCTCAACCATTTTCTGCACTTTTTTCCCGACGCCCATATCGCCGACCCCGGCCTCGCGCATGGCCTGATCCATATCTTTGAAAAACATGTCGAAAAGATCTTGCCCGATTTGCGAGCGCCCCATACCCAATGCGCGCAAGCGGCGCAAAACCAGATGCACATGAAGCGCCATCATATCGAAGCGCCCGTCGAAATTATCCGGCGCACAGCCGGGCGCATAAAGTTCGGGCCGACGCGCTTGCTTCACGATCGACAAATATGCTTCGTGCACGCCCGCTGTCTTTTCGCGCGGTTTCAAGAAATCCAGCAAGCCCATGGGTTTTATCTCCGACAAGGATATAAGAATTCAGTTGCAACACCATATACGATTGTTTAGGTCATTTATACGGTTTCGCGGCTAAGAGAGTTAAAATGAAGCAGGTGAAAAGCATTTCCCGTCCCTCAAACAAACGCAAAAGCGCCCTGCGTGGCGCAGCGATAGGCCTGACACTGGCAGGACTTTTGGCGTGTGCGCCCGTTATCGACAATCGCGGTTATGTGTTTGACGAAAGTCTGCTGCCCGAACTCAAAGTCGGCACAACAAGCGAAGCCGACATCATTGGTCTGATGGGGTCGCCGTCGACCGTGTCGACGCTGAATGGCGGAGCGTATTATTACATTAGCAGCAAATTTGTCACCGAATCCTATCGTGCCCCGCGCGAGACGGAACGGCGCGTGCTGGCGATATTTTTCGACGCCGACAAAAAAATTCGCGACCTCGGATTTTACACGCTTGAGGACGGCAATGTTGTGACCATCATCGCGCGCACCACCGAAACGCAAGGGCGCGAACTGACGTTCCTGCAGCAGATTTTTGGCAATCTGGGTCGGTTTGAATCCGGCGACGGCGGCATAGCCGACTTCTAATTTCAAAATGCGAAAAACAAAAAACCCCCGACAGAGTGCTCTGCCGGGGGCTTTGTCGCGGTTACGCTTTAATGGGCAAGAACGGCCAGCATCAAAAGCGCCACAATATTGGTGATTTTAATCATCGGATTGACCGCCGGGCCGGCCGTATCCTTATACGGGTCGCCAACGGTGTCGCCGGTGACGGCGGCTTTGTGGGCTTCTG
>CAJXCG010000002.1 GCA_913051715.1 uncultured Rhodobiaceae bacterium | reverse complement strand
AATCCGCAGACAGCCCAAGTCGGTCTTTTGAAAAACGTGGCATAGTTCTTGCTGCATAGAGTTACAGGCGAGTGAGAAAAAGGAGGGAAGATAATGAAAAAAATCGAGGCTATCATTAAACCGTTTAAGTTGGATGAAGTAAAAGACGCATTGCAGGAAGCCAATCTGCAGGGCATCACTGTGCTTGAAGCCAAAGGGTTCGGTCGGCAAAAGGGGCACACTGAGTTATATCGTGGCGCGGAGTATGTTGTTGACTTTCTGCCCAAGGTAAAACTTGAAATCATCGTCGCGGACGACATGCTTGATACGGCATTGGAGGCCATTCAGAGCGCCGCGCATACAGGGCGCATCGGCGACGGCAAAATATTCGTTTCCGATGTTGCAGAGGCCATCCGGATCCGTACCGGCGAAAAAGGCAATGAAGCCATCTAACCTTCTTATTTGACGAAAAGTGGAGAAAATTATGTCAGACGCATCCAATGTTTTAAAAATGATCAAAGACAATGAGGTCAAATATGTTGATCTGCGTTTCACCGATCCTCGGGGAAAAATGCAGCACGTAACTTTGGACATCGACCTTGTCGATGATGACTTCTTCAATGATGGCGCCATGTTTGACGGGTCTTCAATCGCTGGCTGGAAAGCGATTAACGAATCCGACATGACGCTGATGCCCGATCCGTCGTCAGCGCGGCTCGATCCGTTCTACGCGCAGCAGACGCTTTCGCTTTTCTGCAATATTTTGGAGCCCAATAGCGGCGAGTCCTATAACCGCGACCCGCGCTCAACAGCTTTGCGGGCCGAAGAATATCTGAAATCCACCGGCATTGGTGACACCATATATTTCGGCCCCGAAGCCGAGTTTTTCGTGTTTGACGATGTGCGGTTCTCAACCGATCCGTACAATACCGGCTTTTCACTGGACAGCACGGAACTGCCGGACAATTCCGGCACCGAATATGAAGCCGGCAATATGGGTCACCGTCCGCGCACCAAGGGCGGCTATTTCCCGGTCAATCCGGTAGATAGCGGCCAAGACTTGCGTAGCGAAATGCTTGCCGTGATGAAAGAAATGGGCCTTGATGTAGAAAAGCATCACCACGAAGTGGCGGCCGCCCAGCACGAATTGGGGCTGAAATTCGACACACTGACGAATATTGCCGACAATTTGCAGCTCTATAAATATGTTGTGCACAATGTGGCGCACGCCTATGGCAAAACCGCAACCTTTATGCCCAAGCCCGTCTACGGCGATAACGGCACGGGTATGCACTGCCACCAATCAATTTGGAAAGACGGCAACCCGCTCTTTGCTGGCGATAAATACGGCGATCTGTCGCAAGATTGCCTGTATTATATCGGCGGCATTATCAAGCATGCGCGCGCCATCAACGCCATGACCAACCCTTCGACAAACTCGTATAAGCGTTTGATCCCGGGCTTTGAAGCACCTGTTCTGCTGGCCTATTCTGCGCGCAACCGGTCGGCGTCATGCCGTATTCCGTTTGCAACCTCGGCACCGGGCAAGCGTATCGAAATCCGCTTCCCCGACCCGACAGCAAATCCGTATCTGGCCTTTACGGCCATGCTGATGGCAGGTCTTGACGGCATCGAAAATAAAATCGATCCGGGCGATCCGATGGATAAAGACTTGTATGAATTGCCACCGGAAGAACTCAAAGACGTGCCGCAGGTTTGCGGATCGTTGCGCGAAGCCGTCGAAGCCCTCGACGCTGACCGCGACTTCCTGAAAAAAGGCGGCGTGATGGATGATGACCAGATCGACGGCTATCTCGAACTGAAGTGGGAAGAAATTTATCGCTTCGAGCACACGCCGCACCCGGTCGAGTTCGACATGTATTACAGCGTTTAAATCCTCTTACTCAACACCAACGCGGAAGAGCGGCTCCCCTTGGGGGCCGCTCTTTTTTGTCGTGCCGGTTATGGTCTAACGCCCGAGATCTCGCAGCTAGGCATTCCAATGCGCGTTATAGGCCTCTGCCGCATTTTTTTCATTGGCCTGATAGCTGGTCAAAGCCTTGAACACGCCCATGTCCAAATTGGGGTCGCGCCCCTCGCCCATATTGATAATTTGCAGACACCACCATCCCTGTTGGCCCCAGCCGTTCAGCGTTGCAAAAAACCGCATGGGCGAATTCAGACCCAGAATTGGACGCAGGATTTTTGGGCCAATCTCGAGGCGTTTTTCGAAAATCGTCGTGGTTTCTTCGGCCCCTGAAAGCAACTTGTTCACGACATCGGCGTCGACGCAAAGCGGGCGCCCGACCCCGACAATGTCGCACGCGTCAGCCTCCAAGGCCGCATCCATGCCGGCGCGCGATCGAAACCCGCCCGTGACCATAAGCGGGCCTTTGAAAACGGCGCGGATATCCTTGGCATAATCCAGAAAATACGCCTCGCGCGCGATGGTGCTGGCGCGCACCTGCTCGGCGCGGTCGGGATTAATGGTCATATTGTCGAGGCCAACCAGTTTGGGTTGTTCGTAAGTACCGCCCGACACTTCCAGCAAATCCAGACCTTCATCATTGAGCCAGGCGGCGACTTGCACGGCGTCTTCGTGCGAAAAGCCACCTTTTTGAAAATCGGAGGAATTGAGCTTCAGGGCGACCGGGAATTTGGTGCCCACGGCCTTGCGAACAGCACGAATGGTTTCGATCAACAAACGCGCTCGGTTTTCCAGCGAGCCGCCCCAGTCATCCGTTCGGGTGTTGATATCGGGCGACAAAAACTCGGACAGCAAATAGCCGTGCGCGCCGTGCAGTTGAACGCCGGTAAACCCCGTATCCTTGGCAATTTTCGCGGTATGGGCAAAGCGCGCAATGATATCTAAAATCTCGTCATGTTCCAGCGGACGCGGTTTTCCAAAAGCCGCACCGGGCATTTTCAACTGTATGTCGGACGGGCCAACTGGTGTCGGTGCAACCGCCTCGGGCGTCTGGCGACCGGCATGGCTGATCTGCATCCATAAATGCGTGTCGTTTTTCGTGCCGGCTTCGGCATAGGCGCGCAGGCGGGCAATTTGTTCATTGCTCTGTTGGCCTTCGATCACCACATTGCCCGGGCGCTCGAGATAGCGATGGTCTATTTGCACATTGCCGGTCAGCAAAATGCCAGAACCGCCATTTGCCCAGCGTTCGTAAAGCGTAGCGTGTTTTTGCGTGGCCCGATTTTGCTCATCGGCAAGGCCTTCGGTCATGGCTGCTTTACATATCCGGTTCTTGACTTTAACGCCGCATGGCAATTTAAGCGCAGACTCAATATTAATTTTCGTTTTCACAGCCATTTTATTCTCCCAATAACGCAATGCGCGTTAGACTAACAAACGATTCGAAAAGTTCAAGCGCGAGTGCACCATGCCACGACGGAAAACAGCGACAAAAACAGGCGATTTGTTTGAAGAAACAGCGCCCGTCGCGGCAGGTAAAACGACCAAGCGCGCGGCTCCGAAAGCGGCAAAAAAACCCGCATCCAAATCCACTTCCAAATCTAGCGCCAAAGCAACCAGCAAAACAAAAGGCGAAAAAACCTATACCGCCAGCGACATTGAGGTGCTGGAAGGGCTGGAGCCGGTGCGTCGTCGCCCCGGCATGTATATTGGCGGAACGGATATGCGCGCCATGCACCATTTGTTTGCAGAGGTGATCGACAATTCCATGGATGAGGCGGTCGCCGGACATGCCAGCTTTATCGAGGTCGAGGTGATGGCCGATAATACTGTCTCTGTGCGCGATAATGGCCGCGGTATCCCCGTCGACCCGCACCCCAAATTCAAGGATAAATCGGCGCTCGAAGTCATCATGACGACCCTGCATGCGGGTGGTAAATTTGGCGGTGAGGCCTATGACACGTCCGGTGGTCTGCACGGCGTCGGGGTTTCGGTGGTCAATGCGCTGTCATCGCTTCTTGTTGTGGAAGTGGCGCGCGACAAAAAATTGTTTGAGCAGCGCTTCGAGCGCGGGCTTGCCAAGGGTGGTTTGAAAACGCTGGGGGCGGCGAAAAATCGACGCGGCACTTGCGTGACTTTTACGCCCGATGCCGAGATTTTCGGCACCAAAACCATGCTCGACCCCGACCGCCTCTATGCCATGTCAAAAGCCAAAGCCTATTTGTTCGGCGGGGTTGAAATTCGCTGGCGCTGCGACCCGGCATTAATCAAAGACACTGACAAAACGCCTGCCGAAGACGTGTTGAAATTTCCCAATGGTCTGAAAGATTATCTGGAGGAACATATTGGCGGGCGCACAACCGTGACGCCCGTGCCGTTTGCGGGCAAGGTCACCAAAGACGCCGGACACGGCAGTGTCGAATGGGCGGTTAGCTGGGTCGGCGCAGGGATTGGCAATGCCGATGGCATGTCAGCAAGCTATTGCAACACTGTGCCGACGCCTGAGGGCGGCACGCATGAACAAGGCCTCAGATCTGCGCTTACCAAGGGATTGAAAGCCTATGCCGAACGGGTGAACAATAAAAAAGCCGCGTTGATTACCGCCGAAGACGTGATGGGCACAGCCGCCGCGCTGGTTTCGGTTTTCATCCGCGAACCCGAATTTCAAGGCCAAACCAAAGACAAATTGGCCACGCCCGAAGCCGCGCGCATTGTGGAGACGGCCTTGCGCGATCACTTCGAGCATTATCTCACTGCCGCCCCACAAGACGCCGACAAATTGCTGAACTGGGTGATCGACCGCGCCGAAGAACGGGTGCGCCGACGCCAGGAGCGCGAAGTAAACCGAAAATCCGCCGTACGCAAACTGCGTCTGCCGGGCAAGCTGGCCGACTGCGCGCAAGCCTCGGCGGAAGGCTCGGAAATTTTTATCGTCGAGGGCGACAGCGCGGGCGGCAGCGCAAAGCAAGCGCGCAATCGCAAAACCCAAGCCATCCTTCCCTTGCGCGGCAAGATTTTGAACGTCGCCAATGCCACGACATCCAAAATGCAACAAAGCCAACAAATCAGCGATCTGGTGCAAGCCTTGGGCTGCGGCACGGGCGCCAATTATGACGACACGCGCTTGCGTTATGAAAAAGTTATCATCATGACCGATGCCGATGTCGATGGCGCGCATATTGCCGCGCTGCTCATCACATTTTTCTTCGAGCAAATGCCGGAGCTTATCCGCAATCGGCATCTTTATCTCGCCGTGCCGCCACTCTATCGGCTGGCGCAAGGCGCAAAAACGGTCTATGCGCGCGACGACGCGCATCGCGAAGCCCTGCTTAAATCCGAATTTCGCGCCAATGCCAAGGTTGATGTCAGCCGTTTCAAAGGGCTTGGCGAAATGCTGCCCGCGCAGTTGAAAGAAACCACGATGATCCCCGGTCAACGCACGTTGATGCAGGTCACAATTCCGGAAGACGAAAATGCCGCAACCTCCAAGGCGGTAAAAAACCTGATGGGCAATAAGCCGGAATTGCGTTTTCGGTTTATTCAGGAAAATGCGGCCTTTGCCGATGACGCCTTGCTGGATATTTGACCCAAAACTCGGAGCTGCGTCAGACAAACGCCTTGCCGCGGTCGGCAAAACAACCTAGATTGCGTTCATCTGGAAGCAGGTCAGGCCGTGGTGGCCTGAATTTTGGTCGAATGCAGTAAATTTTTCGACCCTATATCGCCTCGATATACAACTTCGATATATAGCCTCACTGGGAGGCGCAGCCTCGTCAGGGCACCGGCCCCGACCAACACGGAATGAAAATGAGTTCAGAAGCAATCACCTCTTTCGAGGATCTGGGGCTGGCCCCGGAAATCATGGCCGCCATCAATCAGGTAGGCTACACCACCCCAACGCCCATTCAGGCGCAAGCGATCCCAGCGGTTATGGCGGGGCGCGATGTGCTTGGCATCGCCCAGACCGGCACGGGCAAAACGGCTGGCTTCACCTTGCCGATGATCAATCGGTTAATGAAGGGCCGCGCCAAGGCACGCATGCCGCGCACGCTGATTTTGGAGCCGACGCGCGAACTGGCGGCGCAGGTTGCGGAAAATTTTGATCTTTATGGTCAAAACACCCGCCTGACCAAAGCACTGCTGATTGGCGGTGTGTCGTTTGGCGACCAGGAACGTGCGATCGAGCGCGGTGCCGATGTACTGATTGCCACGCCGGGCCGCTTGCTCGACCATGTCGAACGCGGCAAGGTGATGCTGCGCGGCGTTGAAGTTTTGGTGATTGACGAAGCCGACCGTATGCTGGATATGGGCTTTATTCCCGACATTGAACGCATTGTGAAGCTCCTGCCTTTCACGCGCCAGACATTGTTTTTCTCTGCCACCATGCCGCCGGAAATCACGCGCTTGTCCGAACAATTCCTGCAAGCCCCGCAGCGTATCGAAGTGGCCCCGCCCTCTTCGACCAATAAAAACGTGTCGCAAACGCTGATCGAGGTTGCGCCGATGAGCAAGCGCGCGGCATTGCGCGCGCTTTTCGACCGCGAAGAAGTGACCAATGGCATCATCTTCTGCAATCGCAAACGCGATATCGGCACCTTGCTGGAAAGCCTTCAGCGGCATGGATATTCAGCTGTATCGTTACATGGCGACATGGATCAACACATCCGCCTTAAAATGCTTGATGAGTTCAAATCGGGTTCGGCAAAATATCTCATCGCCAGCGATGTCGCCGCGCGCGGCTTGGATATTCCCAATGTCAGCCATGTTTTCAATTTTGACGTGCCGTCGCACGCTGAAGACTATGTGCACCGCATTGGGCGCACGGGCCGCGCCGGGCGCACAGGGGCCGCCTATATGCTGGCGACCCGCCAGGACGATAAATATGTGCAAACCATTGAAGGGCTGATCAAGCTGGAAATCCCACGCGAAGAATTGCCCGGTCTGGATGCGGCGGAAACCGATAAGCCCGCCGCAAAGGGCAAACCGCGGCGGCGTAAAACGGACGCCAAATCGGATGACCCCTCACCCACCGGCGGCAATGGCACCGATAATCATGCAGGCCGACGGCGCGGGCTGCTTGGTCGCAATAGGCGTAAAACGCCCAACAACAAGAAGCCTGACGCAACACCGACTGCCGAAAAATCTCAAAATGCAAAGGCTGAAAAAACCGCGCCTCCGCCGCGCAAAGCCAAAGCTCAATCGTCGGACGCGTTTGACGGCAACATGCCCGATTTTTTGAAAAAACAGATTAAATAGGCTGAAACGATTTCGGCATTAGCGCCGCTGGTCGAAGCGACGACCGACCATAACCGCCGTGATATTGGTTTTTTGAATATCGATCGCGCCGCCCGCAATGCCCCAGCCCCACGCATCGCGCATGCGCCGTTCCATCGGATAGGCTTTGGAATATCCATAGCCACCCATAAGCTGAACGGCAGCACCGGTAATCTCGCGGCAAATTTCATTGGCAAAGCATTTGGCTACCGAACTGTCGATGACGCTTGGCAGCCCGTCTTGCGCGTTCACCGCTGCCCGGTGGATCAGCAGCCGCGCGGCTTCGACACGCATTTGCATCTCTGCAAGCTTGATTTGAACGCCTTGAAAATCAACCAGCGGCTTCCCGAATTGCTCGCGTTCTTGAACATAAGCCACAACATCATGCAGCGCGCCCGAGGCTTGGCCCAGCGCCATGGTCGCATTGCCGCAGCGCTCCAGATCAAAAGCCTCCATCAATTTGCGGAAGCCGCCTGCGGGCACAACAATATTGTCTTCGGGCACAGTAACGTCATCCAGAAAAATATCCGCCGAGGGCACACCGCGAAACCCCATCAAATCTTCCTGCGCGCCAAAGCTGAGCCCGGGCGTGCCGTTTTCAACAAACACCGCGCCAATGCCCTTGGCGCCCGGGTCGTCGGACAGGCGGGTGTAAATCAAATAACCGTCGGAATGGCCGCCGCCCGAGCACCAGCGTTTTTGCCCGTTGAGCACCACCTTGCCATCAGCGACAACGCCGCGCGTCGTCAAATCCGTCAGCGCGCTGCCGGCTTGCGGCTCGGACATGGAAACCGCCAGCACCATTTCGCCACGGCAGACTTCGGGTACGATTTTTCGTTGCAAGGCTTCCGAGGCAAAATGAACAATGGCGTGCACAGGGCCGACATTGGCCTCAAATAGCGGAAACGCAGAGGCTGACGAGATTTGGGCAAATTCTTCCAGCACCAACAAGGCTTCCAAATTGCCAAGCCCCAGCCCGCCCAGACTTTCGGGAATATTGACGCCCAAAAAACCCATTTCGCCCAACCGACGCAGCACCTCGCGGCCGGGCGGGTGACCGGATTCTTCGCATATTTCAGCCACCGCCGGCATTTCGGCGCGGGCAAACTTGCGCGCCGCCGCCTGCAATTCATGTTGTTGTTCGCTTAGTTGAAAATCCATATTGACCTCCGCATGTCCGACATCATAGGCAGGCATTTGAAATTATCAACCATGCGGGGCCGACCCGATCGGGATGGATTTGCATCTTGATTTCAAGAAGATTTGCCGCCATTGTTTCGGTCTAATTTTACAAAGGGAGTTCAGCCATGAACGAAGCATGGATTATAGATGCGTGCCGTACGCCACGGGGCATCGGCAAACCGGGCAAAGGTGCCTTGTCCGACATTCACCCACAACATCTGGGTGCCACTGTGTTGAAAGCACTGACCGAGCGCAATGATTTTGACACTGCCGAAGTTGGCGACATTGTCTGGGGAACTAGCAGCCAGCGCGGTGTTCAGGGCGGTGATTTGGGCCGCATGGCAGCGCTTGACGCCGGCTATGATGTGAAGTCCAGCGCCATGACGCTCGACCGTTTCTGCGGCACGGGCATCACCACGGTTAACATTGCTGCGGCGAATATTATGTCGGGCATGGAAGACATGTGCGTGGCCGGCGGCACGGAAATGATGTCGCTTTATGGCTCCGAAGGGTTCAAAGGCTCGCCATTCCTCGACAATGGAAATTTGCGCCTGCGCGCCGAGCACCCCCAGCCGCACCAGGGTGTGTGTGCCGACGCCATTGCAACGCTGGAAAATATTGACCGCGAGGCGGTCGACGATCTGGCTTATGTCAGCCAGCAACGCGCCAAACACGCGATTGATAACGGGCATTTTGACAAGTCGCTGGTTCCGGTTTACCGCGAAGACGGTTCACTGGCGCTCGACAAGGAAGAGTTTCCGCGTCCGCAAACGACGCGCGACGACCTGCGGACGCTCGACCCGTCATTTGCCAAACTCGCCGACTATCCGTTGGATGAAGAAGGCACAACCTTCCGCAAACTGGTCAATCAGGCCTATCCGGATCTGGAAATTAACCATGTGCATCACGCGGGCAACTCGTCGGGCGTTGTCGATGGCGCTGCCGCGCTGCTGCTGACGTCAGACGATTATGCCAAAGCGCACGGCATGAAGCCACGCGCGCGCGTGGTCGCTATGGCCAATATGGGTGACAGCCCGACGCTGATGCTCAACGCGCCTGTGCCGGCTGCCAAAAAGGTTCTCGACAAGGCCGGTATGACCTTGGCCGATATTGATCTGTTTGAAGTCAACGAGGCTTTCTCGGTCGTGACCGAAAAATTCATTCGTGACCTCGACATCGACCGCGATCTCATCAATGTCAATGGCGGTGCCATGGCTCTTGGTCACCCGATCGGGGCGACGGGCGCCATTTTGATTGGCACCATGGTCGACGAATTGGAGCGTCAGGACAAACAATTCGGTCTGGTTACCATGTGCGCCGCGGGCGGCATGGCACCGGCGATTATCGTCGAACGCATGTAGGCCAATAGACGAAACAAATGATGACAGCGGCGGCACTCAAGAGTGTCGCCGTTTTATTTTGCAAAACCCTGCAACACCGCAGCGTCATGGCGGGTTTTTTCCGGCCCGCCCAGTAATTGCCGGTTGAACCCGATACGCTTGAACCAGTAATGCAGCCCCATCAGGTCGGTAAAGCCCATGCCGCCATGCACTTCCGTTGCCGTGCGCGCGATAAATTTGCCCACCTCGGAAATATGCGACTTCGCCATGCACGACATGAGCGGGCCCTCTTCGGGCACATTGTCTTGTGCGTAAGCGGCATACCACAATAGCGACCGACACGGCTCAAGCTGCGCCGCCATATCAGCGCACATGTGCTTCACCGCTTGAAACGACGCGATTGGTCGGTTGAACTGCTCGCGGTCTTTTGCATAAGCCACGGCCTTTTGCACCATCATATCGGCGGCACCGAAACTGTCGGCTGCCAGCAATACGCGCCCGACATTGACCATGGTCTCAACCGCGGGTTGCGCCGAGCCGCCCAGCACCTCGCACGCCACATTTTCCAGATCGAGCATGATAACTTTGCGCGTTTTGTCGATGGTCGTTAAATCGGTTTCGCGCACGCCATCTGCCGCGCGGTCGATAATCACCAGACTTTCCCCCGCCGCGAGCAAAAAATGGTTCGCTGTCTCGGCGCCCATGACAAAACTGGCGCGCCCGGAAACCGAGGTTCCGGCAAGCGTCACCCCTGCCCCTTCGCGCGCGCCGACGGCTTCGGTTACGCCAACCCCCATAACGACCTCGCCGCCCGCAATGCGGCCCAGCCAGACATTGCGTTGGTCGGCATCAGCTCCGACATTTAGCCCCGCCACGGCCATGCCATAGGCCGGTGTGAAGGCCGACGGGGTCACGAAACGTCCCAGCATTTCCTGTATCAGCGCGGCCTCCAGCACACCCATGCCGAGCCCGCCCTGGGCCTCGGGAATTAACACCAGCGGCACGCCCAATTCCATTAGGCCCTGCTGCAACTGCCCGGCCAGCGCGTCATCGCCCTCAGCATAAACACGCACATGCTCGAGGTCGGATTGGGTCTCCAGAAACCGGCGCACGGAATCTTGCAACATAATTTGATCTTCAGATAATCCAAAATACATGAGCGCAGTCCTATTTCTTGGCGACTTTTGGTTCGCGGGGCATATCCAGTCCGCGTTCGCTGATAATGTTTTTCTGAATTTGCGCCGAGCCGCCACCGATGATCAGGCCGAGGTCAAACATATAAGCCGTCTGCCACATGCCATGGTCGCGGATAAACGGGCTGTCTTCGAACAGGATGCCGTATTCACCCATAACGTCGATCGCCAGTTCGGCCAGCCTGTGGTTCAACTCGCAGCCTTGAAGTTTGACAATCATGCCCGCCATGCCCGCCGATTTTTTCTCATTCGCATAAGTTGTTAGGCGCATGCCGTTGAATTTCATGGCGTAAACTTCGCCCTGCAAAGCAATGAGACGGTCACGATAAACTGCATTATCCATCAGCGGCGCACCATCAATGGTTTCGGTCTGCATAATCTCGGCAATCGAGTTCAGACGCGACAACGCCGCATCGGGGTCGCCCAACATGCCGCGCTCATGCGTCAAGGTTGCATTCGCCACCATCCACCCTTCACCGCGCTTGCCGACAATCTGATCAGCCGGCACACGCACATCGGTGAAAAATACCTCGTTAAATTCGGCCTGTCCGGTCATCGTCATGAGTGGACGCACCTCAATGCCGGGCGTGTCCATCGAGAACAATAAATAGCTGATGCCCTGATGCTTGGGCGCGTCCGGCTCGGTACGCACCAGACAGAATATCATATCGGCCTGCGCCGCCGTGCTGGTCCATATTTTCTGGCCGTTGACCACAAAATGATCGCCCTCCAGCACTGCAGCGGTGCGCAACGCGGCAAGGTCTGAGCCTGCGCCGGGCTCGGAATATCCCTGACACCAAACCATGTCGCCGGTCAGTGTCGGCTCAATATATTTCTGTTTCTGTTCTTCGGTGCCCAGTTCAAGCAGTGTCGGCACAAGCATGTTGATGCCTTGGCCCGAAATGCCGCCGGGCATTTTCGCGCGGGAAAATTCTTCGGCGATAATCCGGCTTTTGAGCGCGTCGGGCGCGGCACCGTAGCCGCCATATTCCTTGGGCAGCGTGCGCGCAGCATAGCCGTGTTCGAGCAGAATTTTCTGCCACGCTTTTCTTTTTTCGCTGCGGACACCGCGGTCGGACATACGCGGCGCGCTTTCTTTATGGGTTTCCAGAAAATCTCGTACTTCGCTACGAAACGCCTCATATTCCGGCGTGAAATCAAGGTTCATGGGTTTCTCCCGTGATTGGATCAGCAAAATAATTGCTAAAATCCTACCCGCTTGGGCTGGGCAGGGCAATCATGGAAACTCAAAACAAGGACTGACCTGTTGGCACAGGTTATGTATGATGCACACAGAGGAAGAAGATGAATCAAACGCTGATAGAGCGCTATATCGGCGCGCGGCTGCTGCGGACATTTTTGGTTGTCACGCTCGTATTTACGCTTGTGATCTGGCTGATCCAGACGCTCAATTTAATTGATAATATTGGCGGCAAGGGAACGACCATTATCGGCTTCCTGGGCATTAGTTTGCTCGGCATCCCCGGCCTCCTCACCTATATTTTGCCGCCGGCTCTGCTAATTGCAGTACTCACGCAAATGATCAGACTGCTTCAAGATCACGAATATTTCGCGCTCAGTGCTGCCGGCTTCAGCCCCCGAAAACTTCTGCAACCCATATTGCTGATCTCGGCCGTGCTGGCGGTTATTCAACTGCTTTTGTCATTTTACATCGCGCCCACAGCCACACATTTATTACGCCAGCAAAAAAACGCGGTCAGCGAGAACTTTGTAACCGACGCTTTTACGCCGGGAAGTTTTCAGGACATTGCGCCGGGCATAACAGCCTTTGCCGACACTTTATCCGAGACCGGCGAATTGCAGCAGGTTTTGATTTACGACTATTCGGACGCCGAGCACCCCGTCACCTATACCGCGCGCGAGGGGCGCATTACCCGCACGGGCACTAAAAACTATTTTCTGCTTTTGGAAGGGCATATTCACGACGACAATATGCAGCGTTCCAATCGGGGATTGATCGTGTTTTCAGAATATGTCCTGCCGCTCAACGCGGCGGCAAAAGAAACCTCGGCCATTCACATGCGACCAGGCGACACGACGATTTTCCAGATCCTTAATCCGCCCGCCGCCGCGCTGACGCAAAAAGACTTCATCAAGCGCATGCACGAAAGCGTGCGCCAGCGTGTCGCGAATATCACGACGGTGCTGGTCTATGCGTTTTTGGGGTTCGTCATCGCCACCACCGCCAGTCTGCAACGCACAGGGTATGGGCGCCAGGTCATGACGGCTGCAAGTTTCGCGATAATTTATCAAATCGGAATTTTTGTGCTTTCGGGCGAAACCGCACAAAGCAGCTTGTCGATTGCCTATCTGGCGGTCTGGTTCTGCCTGTTTGCGGGCGTCTGCCTCTGGTTCATTTTTGCGCCGGGTGTGCGCTTGTTCAAATGGCCGGAAAAAAGGCGCGCGCTATGATAACGCCGATAAAATTGAACCTGTATCTCATTCGTCGTTTCACCATGTGGCTGCTGGTCACGGGCGCAGCATTTTCGCTGCTGATATTTCTGGGCGATTTTCTCGACATGCTCAAACTTGCCAGCAAGTTCAACCAGGGAAATCTGCAAGCCGCCTATTTCACCGTTTTGCGGTTTCCGTTTTTGTTGATTGATTTGATGCCATTTATCATGCTTTTCGCCACGGTGTTTTGTTTGCTGAGTTTGAGCGAAAGCCGCGAGCTTGTGGTCGTGCGCGCGGCCGGCTTGTCGGTTTGGCAGTTTATTCTGCCCTTATTGGTGTTCACACTTTTATTGGGCTGCGTTGTGCTGGCGTTTCTCGACCCCATCGGCACCACCAGCTATCAAAAATTCCGTCAGATTGAAAACCAATTACGCCCGAACATGCCATCGCTGGACATTAGCGGCAGCGGCTTGTGGTTGCGCGAATTAAGTCCCGCAGGCGATCGCATTTTGCACGCGACGCGCATTGTTGATGAGAAAAAACTGCTGCTCGAACAGACCAATTATCTGATTTATGATCCCGGTGGCAATCTGAGCAAGCGTGTGCGCGCGCAAAAAGCCACGCTCGTCGAGGGCGAATGGGTTTTTGAAAACGCTCAAATACATGACATGTCGGGCGACATAACCGAACATGACCGTCTGCGGCTCGGCACGGCCTCGGAAATTACCGATTTGCAGGAGCATTTTCGTCATCCCAACGCACTCTCGGTTTGGGCGTTACCCCAATATATTGCGACCGCCGGGGAAGCCGGCATCGACACAAACAGCCATCGGGTGCGGCTCTATACTATGTTGACCCTGCCGTTCATGTTGATGGCAATGGTGCTGGTCGCGGCCAGTTTTTCGTTGCCCACAGGTCGCCTGTTGTCGGGTGGGCGCACCATTGGCTATTCGATTTTGTTCGGTTTCCTATTGTTTATCTTCGGCGAATTTGTCGCCAAGCTAAGCGAATTGAACATTTTACCTATTCTGCTCGCCAGCCTCGCCCCCCCGCTGATTGCAACGCTTCTGGCAACCACCCTCTTGCTCGAGGCCGAAGATGGCTAACGCACAAACCCGGCGCGTGAGCCTTGAGCTTTACACAGAATTCGGGCACATTCCGCTTCTGGGAGAACACACAAATGTCTGAAATATCGATGGGGTCGGGTCTGCCTCCCCATTCCGAAGCAGACTGGCTTGCCGCCGTGGAAACGGCTTTACGGGGCAAACCTTTCGACAGCCTGACCACTCAAGGTGTGGATGGCATTATCCGCCAGCCGCTTTACACTGATGCGACCCATCAAACCACGGATGCAAGTGCCGGATTGCCGGGTTTTGCGCCATTTACCCGTGGCGCCCACGCGGTTGCGGACAAATATCTGCCTTGGCAGATTGCCCAGCGCGTCGTCATCGGTCGCGGCGGCGCCGACAATCAACATATCATGACAGATCTGGCTGGCGGCGTCAGCGCGCTACTGTTGGATTTTTCAGGCAAAAAATCTGTCACCACCGACGAATTGGATGTTTTGCTCGATGGTGTGATGCTTGATATCGCGCCCGTGGTTTTGGCACCGGCAGCGTGCGGGGTTGGGGGCATTTTAGCCTTTATCGATCTTTTGGCACGACGCCATGGCGATGATAACGCCTTGCGCGCATATCTTAATTTCGATCCGTTCGGGCGCGCCTTGAGCACCGACCAGCCCGTATCGACCGACGGGCTTGAAGCGCTTTTGGCCCGCGCCGCGCACCAGCCCGGATTTAGTCTGATGACAGCATCGGGCGCGGCCTTCCATAATGAAGGGGCTGCGCCGATTGACGAACTTGCCTATATGCTGGGCGCGCTGACAGAAAATCTGCGTGCGCTGGAAAGCCACGGGCTGGCCCCCGAAGACGCCCTGCCCCGCATCCCTTTGACACTGAGCGCCGATACTGATTTCTTCATGACCATTGCCAAGATCCGCAGCGCGCGGCAGTTGTTTCACATGGTCGCCAAAAATATCGGCTGCGCGCATGTTGCTCCCATTGTTCATTGCGAAACCAGTCAACGCGCCTATTCGCGGCTTGACCCGTGGGTAAATATTTTGCGCGCCACAGTATCATCGCTTGCCGCAGCTATTGCCGGAGCCGAGCTTATTTGCGTGGCGCCCTGCTCTGCGACCAGCGACAGTGACAACACGCTGACACGCCGCATCGCGCGCAACACCCAGATTATTTTGCAAGAGGAAAGCCATATCGCCCATGTTGGCGATGCTGCGGGTGGCAGCTGGTATGTCGAGGCGCTGACGCAACAACTGACCGAGCAAGCCTGGGCCATGTTCCAGTCCATCGAGGCGGCGGGCGGCTTAAAGGGACAAATAAATGACGCCAGCGTGCGCGCGCAACTTGATGCGCGGTGCCGCGACTATGAAAGTCAGGTTGAAACGCGCGCGCTACAGCTGGTCGGCGTCAGCGAGTTTCCCAATCTCGACGAAGCGCCCTTGCCCGCGCCCGGCATGGTTCAAAGCGGCTATCGCCATGCCGAGCAATTCGAGGCCCTGCGCGATCTCGCTGAGCCTGTAAAGCCGAAAGTATATCTCGCTTGCCTGGGTGCGGCGGCGGCTTTTACGCCACGGGCGAATTTTGCAGCCAACACTTATGCCACAGGCGGCGTGCATGGCCTGACCGGCGCAGGCGGTTTCGACATTGCTGCCATTGTGCAGGAATTTGCCGCCAGCAACGCTAAACTTGCCGTGATTTGCGGCACGGACGAAGATTATGACACCCATGCCAGCGAACTTGCCGAGGCCCTGCGCGCGGCGGGGTGCGCGCATCTCGCGCTCGCCGGACGTCCACGCGATATTGCGGCGATCGACGATTATTGCTATGCGGGCGGGCCGACCTTGAGCTTCGTGCGCCAAGCACTCGCCAAATTGGGTTTGGAGGCAGACGCATGAGCCGGATACCGGATTTTTCCAAAATCAAGCTGGACAGCGAAACGGCGGGGGCTTTTTCCGATTGGGAGAACGCCGCGCGCGACATGCAAACCGAGGGCCGGGGCGCGACCACACGGCAAACGCCGGAAGGCATTGACATCAAGCCGCTCTACACAGAAGGCGACCGACACGACCTGCCCTATCTCAACAGCTATCCGGGGCTGGCACCTTTTACGCGCGGGCCGTATGCGACCATGTATGTCAACAAGCCGTGGACGATCCGGCAATATGCCGGGTTCTCGACGGCGGAAGCGTCCAACGCATTTTATCGGCGCAATCTGAAGGCCGGACAAAAGGGCTTGTCGGTCGCCTTTGATCTGGCGACGCATCGCGGCTATGACAGCGACCATCCGCGCGTTTCCGGCGATGTCGGTATGGCGGGCGTCGCCATAGACAGCATTTTGGACATGCGAACGCTGTTTGCCGGAATTCCGCTTGATACAATGAGCGTGTCAATGACCATGAACGGGGCGGTTTTGCCGATTATGGCGCTTTATGTTGTCGCCGCCGAGGAACAGGGCGTCGGGCCGGAAAAACTGGCCGGCACCATTCAAAACGACATTCTCAAAGAGTTCATGGTGCGTAACACCTATATCTACCCGCCGCAGCCTTCCATGCGTATCATTTCCGATATTTTCGCTTACACGTCACAGCACATGCCGAAGTTCAATTCGATTTCCATTTCCGGCTATCACATGCAAGAAGCCGGGGCGACGGCGGATTTGGAACTCGCTTATACGCTGGCCGACGGGGTCGAATATGCGCGCGCGGGCATGGCGGCGGGGCTGGATATTGATGCATTTGCGCCGCGGCTTTCTTTCTTCTGGGCCATCGGCATGGATTTTTTCATGGAGATTGCAAAAATGCGCGCAGCCCGCTTGTTATGGGCACAACTCATGCAAGGGCTGGGAGCCAAAGATGCGAAATCGCTGGCGCTGCGAACCCATTGTCAAACCTCCGGCTGGAGCCTGACCGCGCAGGATATTTACAACAACACCGTGCGAACCTGCATTGAAGCCATGGCCTCGACCCAAGGCCACACGCAATCGCTCCACACCAATAGTTTCGACGAGGCTTTGGCGCTGCCGACCGATTTTTCCGCGCGCATTGCACGTAACACGCAGCTTTTGCTGCAAATGGAAAGCCAGACCACCAAAGTCATTGACCCGTGGGGCGGCAGCTATTTTGTCGAACGGCTGACCCATGATTTGGCGGCGCGCGCCCTGGCGCATATTAACGAGGTCGAAGCGCTGGGCGGCATGGCAAAAGCCATTGAACAGGGCTTGCCGAAAATGCGGATTGAAGAGGCCGCCGCGCGCGCGCAAGCACGCATTGACAGCGGTCGTCAAACCGTGGTCGGGGTGAACAAATTCCGCTTGGACGATGAGCCGCCCGTCGATGTGTTGAAAGTCGATAACTCAGCCGTACGCACCGCGCAGATCGATCGGCTAAAAACTTTGCGCGAAACGCGCGACGAAACCGAAACCCGTGCCGCGCTGGCGGCGTTGACCAATGCCGCAGACACGCAAAACGGGAACCTGATGGCGCTTGCCATTGACGCGGCGCGTGCCAAGGCGACGGTTGGTGAAATTTCTGCGGCGCTCGAAGCTGTCTATAATCGGCACGAAGCCAAGCCACAGGTCATTTCTGACGTCTACCGACAGGATTTCGGCAAGAACGATCCGGCCATCGTCAAAATCACGGAAATGATCGAACGCTTTACCGCCCGCGAAGGCCGCGCGCCGTCAATCTATATTGCAAAAATGGGGCAGGACGGCCACGACCGCGGGCAGAAAGTGGTCGCCACGGCGTTTGCCGATTTGGGCTTTGATGTGCATACCGGGCGGCTGTTTCAGACGCCGGAGGAAGCCGCGCAAGACGCCATCGCCTCGGGCGCACATATTATCGGCGTAAGCTCGCTGGCCGCCGGACATCTGACATTGGTGCCCGAATTGCGCGCCGCCCTCGCGGCGCACGAACGCGACGACATGATGGTCATCGTCGGTGGTGTGATACCGCCGCAGGATTTCGACGCCCTGCGCGATGCCGGTGCCAAGGCAATTTTCCCGCCGGGCACGGTTATTCCCGAAGCGGCGGCAGAACTCATTACCGCACTGACGGCGCATCTGGGCCACAATGAGGCGGCTTGATCAGTCGTGCAGCCGGATCAACCCTTCCTGCGACATTGAACATACCAGCGTGCCGTCGCGGGTGAATACATGTCCGAAATTTAGACCGCGGCCGCCGGATGAGGCGGGTGAGCTTTGCGTGTACAACATCCAGTCATCGGCGCGGAACGGGCGGTGAAACCACATGGCGTGATCGAGACTGGCGATCTGGGCTTTCGGGTTCAGATAGTTCACACCGTGCGGGCGCAAGCACGTATCCAGCAAGGTCATGTCCGACATATAGGCCAGCACACATTGGTGAATACCCAAATCTTCGGGCATGCCGGCCTCGCTCGCTTTGAACCAAACCTGCTGCACCGGCTCGGTTTTCGCAGGTGCCAACAAATCGATTGGCTGCACATGCCGAATCTCGACAGGCCGCTTGCGGGTAAAAATATTACGCACCTCTTCGGGCAGTTTCGCCGCCAGTTCCAAACGGCGTTCGCGCTCGGGTTGCAAGTCTTCCGGTGGCGGCACATGCGGCATTTCAACCTGATGCGCCAGCCCGTCTTCGGCTGATTGAAAACTCGCCGCCAAATTAAAAATCTGCTTGCCATGTTGAATGGCTGTGACGCGTCGGCTTTTGAAACTTTTGCCGTCGCGCGCGCGGTCGACCTCATAAACAATCGGCACGTTCGGATCACCCGGGCGCAGGAAATAAGCATGCAGCGAGTGACACACCACATCCTCCACTGTGCGCGAAGCGGCAACCAAGGCTTGCCCGATCACCTGCCCGCCAAACACGCGCTGCCAATTATCATCCGGGCTGTGGCCGCGGAACAGATTAACCTCGACCTGCTCAAGATCCAGCAGATCGATCAATTCATGCAGTTGTTCAGTCATTTCTATTTAGCGCGTTGATTAAACAGTATTTTCCTTGCCTTAGCGGCTTCCTTTGTTTTGTCGCCAAGCGTGCCCCGGCGCAGATCAAGCCCCAGCGCGAACCCGCGCTTAACCGCAGGACGCTCGCCCATGCGCTCGAACCATTTTTTGAGATGCGGAAAATCTTCGAGCTTCTGCCCCTGATTTTTATACGGCACCACCCAGCCCCAAATCGCCATATCCGCAATCGAATAGCGTCCGGTCACAAAGTCTTTGCCACGCAGTTGTTTGTTCAACACACCATAAAGGCGGTTGACCTCATCGGTATATCGCTTGACGGCGTAAGGCAGTTTCTTTGGCGCGTATTGGCGAAAGTGATGCGCTTGGCCGGCCATCGGCCCCAGCCCGCCCATTTGCCAAAACAGCCATTGGTCAACATCGGCACGGGCGCGCTCATTGCTCGGGTAGAACTTGCCGGTCTTGCGCCCCAGATATTGCAAAATGGCACCCGACTCGAAAATTGAAATCGGCTTATTGCCCGGCCCCGCCGGATCGACAATAGCCGGCATGCGATTATTCGGCGCGATTTTCAAAAAGCCCCTCTTGAACTGGTCGCCCATTCCAATATTCACCGGCTTCAGCGTGTAGGGCAAACCGCACTCCTCCAGCATGATGGAAACTTTCCAGCCATTTGGCGTGGGCCAATAATAGAGGTCGATTGGCTTTTGTTTTTTGTTGGCTGTGGTTTTTGCCTTCGCGGAAGGTGACGGTTTTTTATCGGCCATATTAAATCCCTGATTTGCGGTGCCGGAGACCGGCAGATGTGGTGTGAAACGCAGCAATAAAACAAGATGTGCAGTCTAGCAAGTCTGGCGTTGCATCCAAGAAGTTTTCGACGCTTCACGCCTTTCTGGATTTTCCCGCCTTGGCGCGAAAGGCCGCATCGAGGGATGCGCGCGACCAGTCCAGCAATGCCTCCGGATCATCCAGCAATTCTTCGGGCAATTCCCAATATGACATGGCGATGGCTTTGCCCGCGTTTTTGCCCGATTGCGGCGTGAAACGAAAGCGATCAGCGCCCGCCGCTTCAAACATTTCTTGGTTTTCGCCATCGGCCTTCAAATACAGTGTCTCATTGGCGATCAAGGCAAACATCACATCATGATAATAAACGCCCGCGCCGCCGAACATGTGCTTGATTTCAACCGTGCCGAGCGGTTCAAAAATTTCCGCGACAAAGGCCTTATATTCGCTGCTAACCGCCACTCAACGTGCGACAGCCGGAACGATGGTCACGCTTTCGCCGCAGCCGCACGCATCCGTCTGGTTGGGATTGTTGAAAATGAAGCCGGACGACATGACACCCTCTTCGTAGTCCATTTCGGTGCCGAGCAGAAACAAAACCGCCTTAGGCTCAATCAAAATCAACACGCCCTTATCTTCGACTACCTCGTCGAGCGGGTCGCGCGTTTCGGCATAGTCCATCGTGTATTCCATGCCGGCGCAACCGCCATTTTTGACCCCCAGCCGCACGCCGATTTTCGGCGTTTGCGCGCGCGACATAATATGCTTGATCCGCTCTGCCGCGCGATCGGTCAGGCTAATTGCTTTCGGAATTTCGTATTTTTGTGTCATTTGCTTCCAAAATTAAAACATATTCAGCGCCACTCGCGCTTCATCCGACATTCGACTCGGATCCCACGGCGGGTCGAATACCATATTTACCACGACATCGCCCACGCCGTCCACCGACCGCACAGCATCTTCAACCCAGCGCGGCATGTGTTCGGCAACCGGACACCCGGGTGCGGTCAGCGTCATATCAACCGTCACATCGCGGGCGTCGCTGACATCCACGCGGTAAATCAGGCCCAGCTCATACACATCGACCGGAATTTCGGGGTCGTAAACGCTTTTGAGCGCGCCGATCAAATCATCCGTCAGCGCGGCCATTTCCGGCGACAAAACGCCGTCATCCCCGCCCGCATCGACATGCTCGGCACCGTCTTCGGGCGCGCTTGTATCGATGATTGGCATGTCGTCTTTTTTGGTGTCGGTATCTTGCAAAAAAGCCCCTATCCGAAAAAGCCACTAGCCAAAAAACCCAATGGCTTTGGTGAGCGCGGCACCCAACGCCTCGACCTCATCATGCGTATTATACACAGCAAACGACGCGCGCGCCGTTGCAGCCACGTCAAATCTTTTCATCAAGGGTTGCGCGCAATGATGCCCCGCCCGCAGCGCGACACCCGAACGGTCCATGACCATGGCGATGTCATGCGGATGAATACCGTCAACTATGAACGACACAATCGCGCCCTTGTCCGGCGTCGTGCCGAAAATCCGCACGCGATTAATACCGCCGACAACTTCCATGGCATGGGCGGCCAGCGCGTTTTCATGCGCGCAGATATTCGCCCAACCGATCTGCATCATATAATCAAGCGCCGCGCCCAGCCCAATGGCTTCGACAATGGGCGGCGTCCCCGCCTCAAACCGATGCGGTGGGTCTGCATAGGTCACATCTTCCAACGAGACCTCGCGGATCATTTCGCCACCGCCGCGATAAGGGCGCATCCCCTCCAGCAAGTCAGATTTGGCATATAAAACCCCGATGCCGCCGGGCCCATAAACCTTGTGACCGGAAAAGACATAGAAATCGACATCCAATGCCTGCACATCCGTCGGCATGTGCACCGCCCCCTGGCACCCGTCGAGCAATACCGGCACGCCGTGTGCGTGCGCCAGATCAATGATGGTTTTTGCATCCGTCACCGTGCCCAGCGCGTTGGACATTTGTGTGAGTGAGACGAATTTCGTGCGCGGGCCAAGCAGGTTTGCATAGGCCTCCATATCGAGCGCACCGTCATCCGTTACCGGCACCCATTTCAACACCGCGCCGCATTGCGCGCGCAAAAAATGCCACGGCACAATATTTGAGTGGTGCTCCATTTCCGACAAAATAATCTCATCGCCCGGCTTCAGCCGCGGCTCCAGATAGCTGTGCGCCACAAGATTAATGGCATCGGTCGCCCCGCCGGTGAAAATAATCTGCTTGTCGCTGGCGGCATTTAGAAAATGCTGCACGGTGCGTCGCGCCGCCTCAAATGCTTCAGTCGATGCATTAGACAAATAATGCAACCCCCTGTGAACATTCGAATATTCTTCATCAAAAACACGCTGCATGCGGCCGGTCACCTGCACCGGTTTTTGCGCCGATGCCGCATTGTCCAGATACACCAGCGGCTTGCCATGCACCGCACGCGCCAGAATGGGAAAATCCTCACGGATGGTCTGCGGGTCGAAATCAACATTTGGCAGTGCGTCAGACATTTGCCAATTCTCCCTTACCATCGCCACCGGGCACATGCGCGGCGACATGCGCGGCGACCAGCGCGCGCAATTCTTCGTTTTCAATATGCGCCAGCGGTGCCGCCAAAAATCCCGAAATGAGCATGTGGCGCGCGGCGGCCTCATCAATCCCGCGACTGCGTAAAAAGAACAGCGCATCACCATCCAGTTCGCCCAACGCCGCGCCATGCGCGCACGCCACATCATCAGCATAAATTTCCAATTCCGGCTTGGCCGACATATGCGCGTGCTCGGACAGCATCATGGCACGCGATTGCTGCTGGGCATCGACATGCTGGGCGTCGCGCGCAACCACGACCTTGCCTTGAAACACGCCTTGCGCGGTATCGTCCAAAACCGCGTGCAGGGTCGTCAGGCTGTCGGTATTGGCGGTCTCATGATGCAGATGCGAGGTCATATCGGCATGCAAGGTGCCCCGGCCCAATATCGCGCCATGCACATCAGCGCGCGCGCCTGTGCCGTGCAGATGAATTTGGGTTTCGTGCCGCGCCAGCTTGCCACCTGTCACAAATGTCACAACGCCAAATGCGCCGTCGCCGTGCAGCTTTACCCGCGTCAGGCCGATATGATCGCCAGCCGTCTGCACACGTAGCAAAAATACGCGCGCCCCGGCGGCCACATCGACATCCAAGACGGCATTGGTGTAGCCATTGGCTTGCAAGTTTTCGATGAGCGTTACCGTGCCGCTTTCGACTTTTACAGCATGGCGCAAATGCGCCGCTTCATCGCCGCGCGTCACAAGTTCCAGCGCGCGGTCGGGCGAGCCATTAATCGTCAAAACAACACCGTCTTGCGCCATGGCAAAATTAAATGCCGCCATATCATGATCGGATATGTCGTCTTTATGCGCGTGGGTTCCGAGGCTGAGAGCGTTGGCAAAACTTTCAACCGTCACACCCTGTTCGCAGACAGGTGCGCCGACGAGAACACCGTTTTCAAAAACCATTTGCAAAGGGTCAAGGGCAGCGGCGCAAAATGCTTCGGCACAATGGGCAGCCATGGGCGGGTTTTTTGCGCTGTCTTGTTTCAACAGCCGGGCAAGGTCGGTGTAATGCCAGTTTTCGTGGCGTCGCGTGGGCAGGCCGGTTTGTTCGGCGCGCGCCAAAGCGGCCTTGCGCGCCTGCAAAACCTCCGGGCCACCCGGCAAGCGCTCGTGTACCGTCTCGAAATGTGCCGCCGCATCAAGCATGCGCTACCCCCGCATCATCGCCCTGACCGCTGGTTTCCGCACCTATATATGTGCCATAGCCGGAGCGTTCCAACTCTTCTGCCAGTTCCGGCCCGCCCGAGCGCACAATGCGTCCGTGCACCATCACATGCACGAAATCCGGCTTGATGAAATCCAATAGCCGCTGGTAATGCGTGATGACCAGCATGCCGCGCGCGTCGTTGCGCATTGCGTTCACGCCATCAGCGACGGTTTGCAACGCATCAATATCGAGGCCGCTATCGGTTTCGTCGAGAATTGCGAGGCGCGGCTCCAGCACCGCCATTTGCAGCACTTCATTGCGTTTTTTCTCACCGCCCGAAAACCCGACATTTAAGGGCCGCTTGAGCATGTCGTCATCTATACCCATGGCACGGGATTTTTCGCGCACCATACGCAAGAAACTGGCGGGGTCCATTTCGTCTTCGCCGCGCCCGCGCCGCACCGCGTTCAGCGCCGTGCGTAGAAAGGTCATATTGGTGACGCCGGGAATTTCGAGGGGATATTGAAACGCCAGAAACAGTCCGGCAATGGCGCGCGCTTCCGGCTCCATGTCCAGCAAATCGGCACCGTCAAACCGCGCCGTGCCGGTTTGAGCCGTATAGCCGTCGCGCCCCGCCAGCACATAAGACAGGGTTGATTTGCCCGAGCCGTTCGGCCCCATAATCGCATGCACTTCACCGGCTTCGATTTTCAGGTCGAAGCCGTTCAAAATGGTTTTGTCGTCAACACCGGCGTGCAGATTTTCAATTTCCAGCAAAGCCATTATCCCACACTTCCTTCCAGTGATATGCCGACGAGCTTTTGCGCTTCGACGGCAAATTCCATTGGCAGATTTTGCAAAACCTCCCGGCAGAAGCCGTTCACAATCAGCGCCATAGCCTCCTCCGGATCAAGCCCGCGCTGGCGGCAATAAAACATCTGATCGTCGCTGATTTTCGACGTCGTTGCCTCATGCTCCAGCACGGCGGAGATATTTTTAGCCTCAATATAAGGCACGGTATGGGCGGCGCATTTATCGCCGATCAACAGGCTGTCGCATTGCGTGAAATTGCGCGCATTGGCCGCTTTGGGATGCACGTTCACCTGCCCGCGATAGGCGTTTGACGAACGCCCCGCCGAAATGCCCTTGGAAATGATCTTGCTGGAGGTGTTGCGCCCCAAATGCAGCATTTTTGTGCCGCTGTCGACCTGTTGCAGATTATTCGAAATGGCTATTGAGTAAAATTCACCCACCGTGTCATCACCGCGCAAAATGCAGGAAGGATATTTCCATGTGACGGCCGAGCCGGTCTCTACTTGCGTCCAGCTAATGCGCGCGCGTGCTTCGCGGCAATCGCCGCGCTTGGTCACAAAATTATAAATCCCGCCCTTGCCATCGGCATCGCCCGGATACCAGTTCTGCACGGTGGAATATTTAATTTCAGCGTCTTCCAGCGCAACCAGTTCAACCACGGCGGCGTGCAACTGGTTTTCATCGCGCATCGGCGCGGTACAACCTTCCAAATAGCTGACATAGCTGTCGCGGTCGGCAATAACCAATGTGCGCTCAAATTGGCCGGTATTGGCCTCATTGATACGAAAATAGGTCGACAATTCCATCGGGCAGCGCACGCCGGGCGGAATATAGACAAATGAGCCATCGGAAAACACCGCCGAGTTGAGCGCGGCAAAATAATTATCCGATTGCGGCACGACCGAGCCCAGATATTTACGCACCAAATCAGGGTGGTCTTTGACGGCCTCAGAAAACGAGCAAAAAATCACCCCCACCTTTGCCAGTTCCTCGCGGAAAGTGGTGCCCACCGACACGCTGTCAAATACCGCATCGACGGCAACTTTACGAACACCGGCCAAAACCTCTTGCTCTTGCAACGGAATGCCCAGTTTCTCGTATGTCCGCAGCAATTCGGGGTCAACCTCATCAAGGCTTTTGGGCCCGTCTTCCATGCTTTTGGGAGCCGCGTAATAGCACAAATCCTGATAGTCGATTTTGGGATAATCGACATGCGCCCAATCCGGCTCTTGCATGGTCTGCCAGCGTTCAAACGCCTCCAGACGCCAGTCCAGCAACCACTCAGGTTCATCCTTTTTGGCGGAAATAAACCGGATGATATCGGCGTTCAGACCATTGGGTGCCCTGTCGGCATCAATGTCGGTGGTGAAGCCATATTTATAATTCTCACCGCCGAAATTTGCGACCTGGTCAACCGTCTCGCGGTCAATGCCTGCTTTTGCTTCGCTCATCGTTTTGCCTAACTCTATTGTGCCGCCGCGTGTTCCAGTTTCGAAGCCAGTTTCAGCCAGCTTTCAACCAGCCTGTCGCAATCCGTATCATTCGTATCGCGGCCAAGGCTTACTCTTATTGCCCCACTGCTTACATCGTGTTCGACCCCCATGGCATCAAGCACATGGCTGCGCGACACCTTGCCGCTGGAGCACGCCGCTCCGGCACTGACCGAAATACCGGCCAGATCTAACGCCATCACCACGGTTTCACTGTGCAGTCCGGCAAGTCCGAAACAACTGGTGTTTGACAATCGGGGTGCATCGGCACCGAAAATGCGTATCTCGGGCACGCCGGCGCGCAAATCGGTTTCCAAGCGGTCGCGTTTTTCGCCAAGCGCCGGCGCCCGCGCAAGTTCATCTGCGCTCAGTTTGGCGGCGAGACCAAACCCAACAATACCGGCTACATTTTCCGAGCCCCCGCGTCGGCCAAGCTCTTGTCCGCCACCGAAAATATTGGGCGACACGACCAGCCCGGGGCGCGTCAGCAGCGCGCCGACCCCCATCGGGCCACCGATTTTATGCGCCGAAACTGCCAGCGCATCGCACGCTAAATCTTCAAGACTTAGAGGTATTTTGCCCGCCGCCTGCACGCCGTCGCAAAACAACAAACTGCCATGTGCCGCAACGCGCTCGGCTATCTCATGGATCGGCTGCAAAACGCCGGTTTCATTATTGGCAACCATCACGCACACCAGCGCAGGATCGGGTGTCGAAAGCGCCGCATCGAGGGCTGTCAGATCAATCACCCCGTTTTCGTCCACAGGCACCACGTCAACAACGAGACCACTGGCAGCCGCAGCCTGGCCGACGGCGGCATGTTCGACAGCCGAGGTCAAAATCCGCTGAATTTTGCCCGCCGGAGCCGCGCGCATGCTGAGAGCCAGATTGCACGCTTCGGTGCCACCGGAGGTAAAAACAATCCCTTCCGGCACCGCGCCACAAAATTCGGCAAGGCTGGCGCGCGCGGTTTCGACGGCAGCGCGGGCGCGGCGCCCCTCGGCATGCACCGCCGACGCATTGCCAAAACCCAAGGCCTGCGCCACCGCGTCTTGCACTTGGGGGCGTATGGGCGCGGTCGCATTATAATCCAGATAAACGCGGCTCATACGCTGTCCCCCGCCGACCGGCTTTGCGGCACGGGCGTTGGTTGCGCGGATAATGGTTTGCGTAAAACCACATCCTCCAGCGAAACAGAGTCCAGATAATCGTATATTTGTCGCCCCAGCCCGGCCCATAAATCATGCGTCAGGCACCGCGCATTTTGCGACTGGCACCCGCCTTGGCTCAGGCGGCACCGCGTAACTTCGATGGGCTCGTCAACCGCGCGAATGATGTCGCCAATGCCGATTGCACTGGCGGCGGCGGACAGGCAATACCCGCCTTGCGCGCCGCGAATACTCGTCACCAGACCGGCGCGGCGCAAGCGCGCGAATATTTGTTCCAAATATGACAGGGAAATCCCCTCGCGCGCGCCAATTTCGGCCAATGATATGGGACGTTTGGCGTCGAGACGCGCCTGAACAGCGAGATCGCTCATCGCCATAACCGCATATCTGCCCCGTGTTGAGAGCTTCATAACCCTTTGTTCCCATTTAATAAATACGAAAAACCTTGCTTTTTTGCCACAAGTTTGGCTATCACAAGGGCCAGTCATTAGGATATAGGAATTCCGACTAAAATAGTCAAGTTTAATTCACCCGATTAGCGACAGCCGATTTGGGGAAAAGGGTAGTATGCCTGAAGTTATTTTTAACGGGCCCGAAGGCCGGCTCGAGGGAAGATTTTCCCAGAGCAAACAGGCCGGCGCGCCGATTGCGGTGATTTTGCATCCGCTTCCACAGCTGGGCGGCAATATGAACAATCCGATTGCCTACCAGATGTATCATATGTTTATGGATCGCGGCTTTTCGGTGCTGCGGTTTAATTTTCGCGGCGTTGGGCGCAGCCAAGGGCAATTCGACAGTGGTATTGGCGAATTGTCAGACGCAGCCTCCGCGCTGGACTGGCTGCAAGCGCTTACCGGCGACGCCCGCCAATGCTGGATCGCCGGATATAGCTTCGGCGCGTGGATCGGTATGCAACTTTTGATGCGCCGACCCGAAATTTCCGGTTTCATATCAGTGTCGCCGCCGGCAAATCTCTACGATTTTTCGTTTCTGGCGCCGTGTCCGGCGTCGGGGCTCATTGTGCACGGGGCGGCTGACAAAATCGTGCCGAAAGAAGATATTGAGCGCTTGGTCGAACGTTTGCAGGCGCAAAAAGGCATTACGATTGACTATGACAGCATCAAAAATGCCAATCATTTTTTCGACACGGATATGGACGCGCTGGAAAACTCAGTGGCGCAATATCTCGACCGACGCATTTCCGAGATCGGCTAGCCGGCCTTTCAACTTCAAGGATCATATTTGCGCCCACCCACCGTAGGGCGCGATACGCCGGTCGTTTCCGGCACGCTGGTTGGCAATCCCCGACAGTGGCGCACGGCAAGCCAGGCAAAGGCTTCCGCCTCCAGCGCATCGCCAGCCCAGCCCAACGCATCGCAATTTTGCACATCGACACCGACATGCGCGCGCAACGCGTCCATAAGCGCGAGATTATGGCGTCCCCCGCCGCACACGATAAGCCTTTCTGGCGTGTGTCCGGCAATTTGCACGCCCCGCGCTACTGCCGCGGCGGTAAAGGCGGTCAGTGTCGCTGCGCCATCTTCAGGCGATAACGCCATAACCGGCGCAGGGTCAAAGGCCAGCCGGTCGAGCGATTTGGGCGGCGGGCGCTCGAAAAAGGGATGCGACAAAAGCCTTTGCAGTGCCTCCGTGTCAACGTGGCCCTTGCGTGCCAATGCGCCATCGGCATCATAAGTTCGACCGATTTTTGCGCGCACCCAATCGTCGATCAAGGCGTTGCCGGGGCCGGTGTCGAACGCGCAGATTTTTCCGCTGCCCGCCAACAGGGTGATATTTGCGACCCCGCCCAGGTTTAATACGCCCAGCGCCCCCGACTGGTCTTGCGCGCGGGCGGCATGAAACAGGGGTGCAAGCGGCGCGCCCTGCCCGCCATTTGCGATATCAGCGAGACGAAACTGTCCGACAACAGAGCAGTCAATTTGCGATGCAAGCCTTTGCGGGTCGCCGATTTGCACGCTGATGCCGGCATCAGGGCGATGCAAAACCGTCTGCCCGTGAAACCCGACAAGGGTGAAATCTAAATCATGCGCCGCGCGAAACTTTGAAATGGCGTCGATATGCGCCGCGTTCACCAGCATGCCGGCGCGGCGGACAGCCTCGGGCCAGCTATCGGCGTCTCCCCAGTCAGCCAGCGCCGCATTTTGAGCCGCCGCCAAACTTGCCTGCAAAAGCTGTCGGGCCGCGTCATCATAGGGCGCGTAGAACTGGCCCAGCGAACGAATGACGCCTTCCCCGTCGGTTTCGATTGCGGCGACATCAATGCCATCCAGCGAGGTGCCGCTCATCAGGCCAAGAACCGTTTGTAATTTTGTCATATCCGTTGACCTGAAACAGTAGTTTGCGTATCTCTAGCCCATCATGGCAGATTATAAGTCAGAATTCCTCACATCGTTAAGCGCGCGCGGGTTTATTGCCCAGTGCACGGATGAGGCGGGCCTCGACGCCGCCGCCAGCGAAAGCGCAGTGACCGGCTATATCGGCTATGACTGCACCGCCCCGAGTTTGCATGTCGGCAATTTGATTTCGATTTTGATGCTGCGACGGCTGCAACAATCAGGGCATAGACCCATCGTTGTTATTGGCGGCGGCACGACGAAGGTCGGCGACCCGTCGGGCAAGGATGAGAGCCGCCAGCTTTTGACCGATGCACAAATTGCCAAGAACAAGCAGACCATCCGTGCCACTTTCGAGCGTTTTCTGACCTTTGGCGACGGGCCGCAAGACGCCATTTTGGTGGATAATGATGACTGGCTGTCGGAACTTGATTACATCGCGTTCTTGCGCGATTACGGGCGGCATTTTTCGATCAACCGCATGTTGAGCTTTGACAGTGTTAAACTTCGCCTCGACCGCGAACAGCCGCTGAGCTTTCTCGAATTCAATTATATGATTTTACAGGCCTATGACTTTCTGGAGTTGCACCGGCGGTATAATTGCGTGCTGCAAATGGGCGGCTCCGACCAATGGGGCAATATCGTCAATGGCATCGAACTGGCGCGGCGCACCGATCAAGCGGGGCTGTTCGGCCTGACGACAAATTTGCTCACCACCGCGTCGGGCGCAAAAATGGGCAAAACGGCGCAAGGGGCGGTCTGGCTGAACGACGACATGCTGCCGGTTTATGACTATTGGCAGTTTTGGCGCAACACCGAAGATGGCGACATTGAGCGGTTTTTGAAGCTTTTCACAGAATTGCCGGAGGCTGAAATCGCAAAGCTGGCAGCGTTGCAGGGCGCTGAATTGAACGAGGCCAAGAAAGTGCTGGCAACCGAAGCCACTGCCATGTGTCATGGCCGCGAAGCAGCGCAAAAGGCCGAAGCAACGGCGCGCGAAACTTTTGAAGGCGCCGGCAAAAGTGCCGACCTGCCCAGCGTGTCAATCGACGCGGGCAAGCTCGATGGCGGCTTGGGTCTTTTGGAGGCGTTTGTTCTTGCCGGGCTGGCGGGGTCAAATGGCGAAGCGCGGCGTCTGGTTCAAGGCGGCGGCGCGCGCATAAACGATATGGCTCAAAACGACATTGCCCACACGCTCACCCCGTCTGATCTTAAAGATGGTGTCATCAAGGTTTCCGCGGGCAAAAAACGCCATGTTTTGCTGGTGCCCGCGGACTAATCGTCAAACTCGTCTTCGTTGAAATCGTCATCCGTCACGCTGATTTCGGGCAGTTCGCCAATGCCGATTTCGAAAATCCGCCGGAAAATGCCGGGCGTGAAAATCGACAGCGGGTTGACCAGCAGGGTCAAATCATCCGAGCTACCCCCGACACGATAGCCGAAGCCGAACACCCCTTCGCCCTCGCGCCCGGTCAGAACGCGGCCGATAAGCGGAATACGGTTGATGACCGAATTGATGCCATAGGCCGGCACCACCGTACCGCCAAAATCCACCTCGCGCGTGCGCGCGTCAAAAGCGCCTTGCGTCGTCAGACCGATGGCAGGCCCGTTAAAGCGCCCCGATTTAACTCTGAGCTTGCCGTTCAACACGGTAAATTCAAACTGCGCGACATCGAAGGCAATGCCGTCACCGGACAAGGTGTCGGCAATACCGGTGAAAGAGCCAAGCGAGAGCAGGCGCGCAAGCACCGGCACGTCGCGGGCGCGAAACGACAGCATCTCAAAGCCGCCCGTAATATCGTGCGGACTGCCCGACGCGCGCCCCCCGTCATCGTGAAACCCGCCCTGCAACAGCAGCGCGCCGCCCTCCAAATCGGGCAGAAAACCGAGCAACCGAATGAGATTGCTGCCATTTTCCGCTTGCAATGTGTAGCTGCGTAAATTCGGGCCGGTGCGCGTCAAATCACCGATAAGCTCAGACCCATCGGCAAAACTGCCCTGCACCTGCACGCGTTCATAGCGGCCATCTATGGCGTTTATGATGAGCTGAAACCCGTCAAGGCGTTCATTATGCGAGCCGTGTAAGGTGTCAATCTGAGCTTCGATCGAATAATTTTCGCCCAAAATCATCTTGATGCTGTCGGCAAGAAGCCGGTCAGTCGTGCCCGCATTGCCAAACAAGGGAGCGACCGGGTCTTCGATGATAAATTTCCGCGCGCGCAACGAGGCCTGGCGATGCCCGCCAATATCGGTCAGTGCAAAGTCCAGATTTTCCATTTTTCCCAAATTAAAAACAGGCATGGTGATGCCCGCGAGGTTTTGCCCGACAAAATCGACCTGCCCGACAATCGGCGTCGCCCCGTTTTCCTCGTAACTAAAGGCAAGCACGCGTGTATCGGTTTCCGCCGCAACATCCAGACGCCCCGAAAATTGCGCGCGCTGATCCGCCGCTTTGGTGTGGCTGAGGGGGGCGAATTTAATTTCGGCCTGTGTCAAATCGGCGTTGAAGTGGTAACTGCGCGGGTTAATGACTGACCCGTCGAGCTTGACGTTTACGGGCACGCGGCCGGTGACACGGTTGCCAGCCCATGCAAAGCCGAGTGCGTCGAGGTCTGCGCCGGAAAGCGTCTCGGATATTGCCAGGCGCGTTTCCAGCGGCGGCGCAGATGATGCAGATGATGAAGGGGTCGCCAGTCCTTGATCCCAGCTAAAATTGAGCGGCACACCATTGACCGAACTGCGCCCCGATATATTGAACCCGCGTGCATCCAGATCGACAAATCCGTAAATATCGTCGAATCGATAGGCACCCAACTGCCCGGCAATGTCGATATCCGATCCGGCACCCGTCACCTTGAAGCCAATATCGGCCCGCGTCGGCTTGACCAGCGGCATGGTCAAAAAAGTTTTGGCCGTTACCAGACCCGACAGGCGGGTGAGGTCAAAATTAACATTGCGTAACAGGGCCAGCGGCGGTCGGTTGAGATGATACAACACAACGCCCAGATCGCCCTTGGCGTCAAAGCTGATGGCCGACGGCACGCCTTTGGCATGGTAGTTTTCAATTTTCAATGTACCTTTTGAAATCTGCACTGGCTGGCTGTCTGCGTTTTGTTTGGGGTCTGGCAACAAGACCTGCCCGTCTTGAAGGTCGGCCTGAAAAGATTTGCCACGCATGAGCAAACTGGCCCGCGTCCCTGCGATCGGCGGCAAATGCCGCAAAGGTCGAATATTTACGTCGCTGAACTGCATGCTCAGCATCAGCGCCTCTTCGCGCATGGGTTCGCCTTTTTTGCGCGTGATGAGTTCGCCCAGCCCGGCATCCAGCTTGACCACCGCCCCGTCAATGCGCCCGCCTGTGATGTTTTCGCCTACCCATTTTCGCGTCATCGGCCCCATTTTGATCGGCCATAGCGTAAAGGCCGTTTCGCGGGTCAGCGAGTCGAAGCCAACGGTCAGGTCAAATTTCGGCAGCGCGTCGGAAAAATTAATGCTTCCCGAAAGCGTGCCTTTTTCTCCCTGCACCAGAAGGCTTCCGCTATCGATCACCAGACGGTTCCGCGGGCCCAAATAAGTCAAACCCAAATCGGCACGCGCATCGCGGATCGCCCCTTGCAGGAAACCGGGCACGTCGACATCGATTTTTTGTCCGTCGAGCCGTGCGGTAACAAGTTCGATTTCCCCTGCGGGGGTTAAGGTAAAATCTGCCGTGCCCGCAATTTGCGCGCCGACACCATCAACATTTATCCGACCTTTTTTGAGGCGTATCGTCTGCGCCACCAGATCCGTTTCCAATTCCAACTCGAAGCGGCCAACGCTGAAACGTCGATCAGACAGCGACACTGTGCCGTCTTTCAAGCGAATATCGACCTCGCCGCGCGCCAGTGCACCGTCGGCGGCAAGATCAAACTCCAATTCGGCATCAACCGGCAATGACAGGGCCGACAGGGGCGAGAAGAGCGAACTGAAGCCAGCAAGATCAGCCGGGTTCATGTGTTCTAGTTGTAGCTCTACCCGCCCGCCCTCTCCGGGTCGGCTATATCCCCGCCCTGAGACGCGCGTCATGTTTTCGCCGCGAAAATAGGACAGTTGCAGCACGCTGCGAAGCTCACCGTCTTGCCGCGTGAGCAGAAATTTGGACCCGCGCGGCGGGCGCAGTCCGTCACTATCGCGGATCAGAATATTTCGCACGGAAATATTTTCGATGTAACGCGCAAACTGGGCATCCGCCGTGCTGCCGCGCGAGACAGCCCCGAAAAGATCATTGAGCGTCGCTGTCTGAACCCGGCGTTCACCAGCTTGAAACTCAAGCCGATCGACTTCCAAATCGGACAGCGCCAGCACGCCATCACCCCAAAGCGCATCGAAACTGGGATAAAGCGTGACATCATCAGCACTTATGACGTCGCTGGTGGCCCTTATATAAGAGATGCTGTCAGCCGAAATAAACGGAACATTATCACGCGGCGACCAAGCCAATTGCGCGCCGGTTACCGAAAATTGGGCGTTGGGCTCAAAATCAACCAACTGCCGGATCATGAACTCCGCTGTCGGCCCGAGCGGAATTGGGCGCACCAACAGCAGGCCGGCAGTGCCGACCAGCAGCACCAGCAAACCCAGAAAAAAGCCCCCAATATATTTTGTCAACTAATCGGTCCCCTGACCTGTAAAGTTCGAAAAATGTTTAAACTTAAACTGTGGCCTTGACATGGCGCTCCTGGCGGACAAATTCACGTAAGCCGCTTTGATGGTTTCATAGCAGGCTGATTTAAAAAACGGGAGACTAAAATGTCACGATCACTCGAAGTTGGGTCGAAAGCACCTGATTTTTCATGCGCCGCAGACGGCGACCGCCAAATTTCGTTGGCCGATTACGCAGGCAAAAAACTGGTCATCTATTTTTACCCCAAAGACGACACGCCGGGATGCACCACTGAAGCGATTGAATTTACCGCCAAGCGCGACGCTTTTGCCGCCGCGAATACGGAAATTGTCGGCGTGTCAGCCGATAGTGTCGAAAAGCACGAAAAATTCATTACCAAGCATAGCCTCGGCGTGACCCTGTTGAGTGACCCCGATCAAAAAATGCTCGACGCCTATGGCGTTTGGGTGGAAAAAAATATGTATGGCAAGAAATATATGGGCATTGAACGGGCGACCTTTGTGGTGGGCGAAGACGGTAAAATTCTGCACGTTTGGCGCAAAGTGCGCGTGAAGGGACATGTCGATGCCGTGCTTGAGGCCGTCGGCGGGTGAGCAGCGCCGCAAAAATAACGTTGGCGGATGACACCAAATCCATGAACGCCGCCATGCGTGACGTGCTCGACACGCCCGACCCGCGTGCAAAGGCTGCACGCGCGCGTCTGGCCTTTGCCGACTGGCACCATGGCAAGCTCACCGTAGCGCGCGCAACGCCCGCGACCTGGCCCGACCGCCCCGCGCGCCCCGACCGTCCTGCTTTGCTGGCACCGCGCGACATGCCAACCCGCAAACTCTCCAGCCAAAAAGGGCGCGCAGCACAAATTCACGCCCTCGCCCATATCGAGCTGAACGCCATCGACCTTGCGTGCGATATGGCCGGACGCTTTTGTGACCAAGGGCTGGATGACAGTTTTTACACGGACTGGCTTTCGATTGCCGCCGACGAAGCGCGTCATTTTCTGATGCTGGAAAAGCGGCTTCACGACATGGGCTATGCCTATGGCGATTTTCCCGCCCATGACGGCTTGTGGGAAGCCGCCTATGACACCCGCCACGATCTGACCGCACGGCTTGTTGTTGTGCCCATGGTTCTGGAGGCGCGCGGCCTGGATGTGACCCCCGGCATGATTGATCGCTTCGGCAGGGCCGGTGACAGCGACACTGTCAGCATTTTGGAAACCATTTACGACGACGAAAAATCCCATGTCGCGGCGGGCGTGAAATGGTTTCAATTCGTCTGCGCGGCGCAAAACCTCGATCCGACAAAATGCTTCCACGACAAACTCGCCATTTACTTCAAGGGAAAATTAAAACCCCCGTTCAATGAGGCCGCGCGCACGGCGGCTGGCATGCCGATTGCATTTTATTCGGACACAACCGCAAGCTAAGGCAAAGCGCCAAATTCCACACCAAGTGGGCCCATTTTATTGCACTTGCATCCTGAGGCGTTTTTTGGGACAAAACGGGAAAGAGGAGACAAAATTTGTCGACGATTGCCACCAAATTAAAACAGGCGGTGCTTGCTTTTTTTGTCGAGCGCCAATTGTACATTCGCGCGCGCGGCAGCGTCGGCTATGTGCCGCTTTCATCGCGTTCGCAAATCGCATTGGCTGTCTTCTTTTTGGCGTTTGCGGGTTGGTTCAGCTACGCCACCATTAATGTGATTTTCAAAGATGAGATTGCCGCGCGCAAAGATCGCGAATTTCGCGAAATGCAGCTGGCTTATGAGAACGAATTGCGGCGTCTGCAACTGGCCTATGATGATTTGAACAGCCAAATTGTTCTGACGCGCGACTGGTTCAGCGAAACAACAAATTCGCTGGAAAAGAAACACAACGAATTATCGCGCGTGCTTGAGCAAAACGCCTCCGTCTCGAACGAGTTGCGGCAAATGCAAATGGCCTTCTCCGGCGTTGCCAAACGCAATAACAAAAAGGGCAATGTCGACATTATTGGCCGCGCGGAAAACACAGCGAATGTCACGCTGGAAAGCCGCACCGAAAGCGGCGATGCGCCGGCACCCAAAGTCGCACTTGCCAATGAGATCAAGTCCAGCATTAGACGCCTCGACGCAGACGAACTGGCGATGCCCTATCTGCCGGAAAACATTCACCGTCGCATTGCAAATCTCGACACCCGCCAGCGTGACCTTTTGGATGCGCTGGAAGAAAGCCTCGACCACAAGATTGACGAGTTCGAGGCTGTTATCGACCAGACCGACGTGCTGACCACAGAAGAGTTCATGGCGCGCGTACTGCCTGAGAGCGAATTGTCTGTTGGCGGCCCGTATATTCCCCTGCAAGGCCAACCGGGGCTGAACAGTTCGCTGCACCAGCAGCTTTACCGCATCAGCACCAATCTTGACCGTTTATCGGGACTGAGCAAGTCACTCACCAAAATCCCGCTGGCGCTGCCCATTCACGATTACAGCATTACCAGCGATTTCGGTGTGCGTCTCGACCCGTTCAAAAAGCGTGCGGCGTTTCATTCGGGCGTCGACTTTGGTGCAACCACGGGCACGCCGGTGCACAGCACGCTGGGCGGCACGGTAACCCAGGCCGGCTATAAAGGCCCTTATGGTCTGGTGATTGAGATTGACCATGGCAATGGTTTCAAAACCCGCTATGGGCATTTGGCGCGCTCGCGCGTGCGAACAGGCCAGCGCGTCGAATTTCAGCAACATATTGGTGATGCCGGCAATAGCGGGCGCAGCACCGGGCCACATTTGCACTACGAAATCTGGTTCGACGGAAAAGTGCGTAATCCGGCAGCTTTCCTCGACGCCGGAAAACAAATTTTCAATATCGCCGAAACCTATTCCGCAACTCCGAAACAGTGACAGGCCTTCCTTATGAGCGAACAACGCAAATCCAGCAAAAATGCCCCTTCTATCCTGTGCAAGGACTTGCAGGTGGTCGGGCAAATCACTTCCACCGGCGATATTCAGATCGACGGGATTCTTGATGGCGATCTGCGCTCGCATGCCGTGACGGTGGGCCAAGATGCACATATCACAGGCGAACTGGCCGGTGAGACGGTGACCATTCGTGGCCGCGTCGACGGCACCATCCGCGCGCGTCAGGTTCATCTTTGTGCAACCTGCGAGGTCAATGGCGACATTTATCACGAAGCCTTGGCGATCGAGACAGGCGCGCATCTCAACGGCACGGTCAAACGCGAAAAAGACCCGCTCAAAAATGCGGCTGTCGGTGTGCTGTTGGAAGAAACCGATCCCAACCGCTCCCCGCAACTTGCCAATTAAACAAGGGTCTTTGACCGCGTTAGTCTAGGTCTTCAACCGGGGACGCTTCGCCGCTGACACGCTGGGCGAGCGCGGCTTCCATAAATGGGTCGAGCGCGCCATCCAGAACATTGTTGGGATTGCCGCTTTCAACGCCCGTACGCAAATCCTTCACCATTTGATAAGGCTGCAAGACGTAAGAGCGTATCTGGTGGCCCCAGCCAATTTCGGACTTCTGGTCGGCATTCGCATTGGCTTCTTCTTCGCGTCTTTGCAGCTCAAGTTCGTACAGGCGTGCGCGCAGCATGGCCCAAGCCGTAGCGCGGTTTTTATGCTGCGACCGCTCGTTCTGGCACTGCACGACAATATTGGTTTCCAAATGGGTGATCCGCACCGCACTATCAGTGGTGTTGACATGCTGTCCACCGGCACCGCTGGCACGAAACGTGTCAATGCGGACATCTGAATCGGCAATATCAATGCTAATCGCATCATCGACCACCGGATAACACCACACGCTTGCAAAGCTGGTATGGCGTCGCGCATTGCTGTCAAAGGGCGAAATCCGAACCAGACGGTGGACGCCTGATTCCGTCTTCGCCCAGCCATAAGCATTGTGGCCCTTGATCTCGACCGTGGCAGATTTAATGCCCGCTTCCTCGCCATCGGTCTGCTCGATCAGTGTGACCTTGAAACCTTTTTTCTCCGCCCAGCGCATATACATACGCAGCAGCATGCTCGCCCAGTCTTGGCTTTCAGTGCCCCCCGCACCCGCATGCACTTCGATAAAGGCGTCATTGGCATCGGCTTCGCCGGACAGCAAGGTCTCGACCTCCATTCGCTCGGCGCGCAGTTGCAAGGCTTCCAAGGCCGCCTCGCACTCGCTGACAATGTCGGCGTCGCCTTCGGTTTCGCCCAGTTCGATCATCTCGATATTTTCACTTAATTCGGCTGCCAGCGCGCGGCACGCATTAATGGCGTTTTCCAGCCGGGTGCGTTCCTGCATCAAGGTCTGGGCGCGTTCGGGATTGTTCCAGAGTTCGGGGTCTTCGGCCATTTTGTTGAGCTCGTCCATCCGGCGCAAGGCGTTTTCCCAGTCAAAGATGCCTCCTCAGCAGTTCGATGGACTGCTTGATCCGGTCAACAAAAACGGTGATCTCTGCGCGCAAAGGGCCTCTCCTCAAATATGAGCCGAAAGATAAGGTGCTCGAAGTGACTAGTAAAGTCCGCCTGTGCCGGCCCCCACCGTCGCATCCTGTCCGCGCGGGTTTCCGGTGCGCTCGGGGCCGCGCACCACAGCTTGCTTGGAGTTGCGCGACGGTTCGGTGCCAATTTTGAACGCTTCCAGAATAACCGTTTCATCAACCGGCTTTGCCAATTTGCCGGTTTTCGCATTGATACGCACAAGGCTGACGGCTGGCGGAATACGAAAGGGTGGCGGCATGGTGTTATCAAGCGCCGATTTCATGAAAGCCCTGAAGATGGGGGCTGCGACGCGCCCGCCTGTTTCATTCGAACCCAGCGAGCGATTATCGTCATAACCGACATAGACCCCGACGGCCAGATCGGGTGAAAAGCCGACAAACCACGCATCGCGATTATCGTTGGTGGTGCCGGTTTTACCCGCCAATGGTTTGCCAAGCGTTTGGATTTGGCGACCCGTGCCGCGCTTGACGACGCCTTCGAGCATGGAAACCACCTGATACGAGGTCTGTGCCGACAACACTTCTTCGCGCGTGTCGGGCAAATCGGGCGGGATCTGCTGCGTCCAAACCTCAGCATTGCAGCCGACGCATGGGCGCTTGTCCTGACGATACAGCGTCTTGCCGTAGCGGTCTTGAATTCGGTCAACAAAAACCGGTTCAATCTTGCGCCCGCCATTGACCAGCATCGCATAGGCCGAGGTAAGGCGCATCAGCGTCGTTTCGCCCGCCCCCAGCGCCATGGCCAGCACACGCGGCATGCTTTGAGTAATGTCAAAGCGCCGCGCATAAGCGGAGATTTTGTTCATACCGATTTCCTGCGCCATGCGGACAGTCATCAGATTGCGGCTTTTTTCCATACCCAGCCGCAGCGTCGACAGGCCGTAAAACCGCCGCCCATAATTTTCGGGTTTCCATAAGCCCTTATCATTGCCCTGCTCCATGACAAAGGGGGCATCCAGCACCAGGCTTGCCGGCGTGAACCCGCTATCGAGGGCTGCGGCGTAAACAAATGGCTTAAAGGCTGAGCCGGGCTGACGGTTGGCCTGCGTTGCCCGATTAAATTCGCTGGCACCAAAGCTGAAACCGCCAACCATGGCAAGCACGCGGCCGGTATGCGGGTCGAGCGCAACAATGGCACCATTGACCTCGGGCACTTGTTCAAGTTTGTACAGGCCCGGTTGATCCGTCGGGGCCACCCAGACAATATCGCCGACCGCGAGCACCTGATCGACACGCGAAATTTTAGGCCCGATTCTGCGGTAGCCGTTTTCACTATTGGGCGCCGCTCGGGCCCACGCCACGCCATCTTGTAAAATGCGACCGACATCGACGGATTCCTCAAAACGCCGCGCGCGGGTCATGCGCGGGCGCAGACCAATGGAGGCTTCCTGTGCATCCGCCGACAACACAACCGCCAGACGCCACGGGCGCAAATCCGATGGGCTGCTGATTTTTACAATCTCGTCCCACCACGCTTCCAGAGTTTCCAGCTTGGCGACAGGCCCGCGATACCCGTTGCGCCGATCATAATCGCGCAAACCGTCGCGCAAGGCACGCTGCGCGTAAGTCTGATAATCTGTATTGAGGGTTGAACGGATGGACAACCCGCCGCCATAGAGTTTTTTCTCACCGTAAATATCATACACACGCCGGCGTACCTCTTCGGCGAAATGCTCAGCCGCGACACGCTGCACACCGACCGGACGATCAGTGACGACAAGGTCTTGGGCGCGCGCCAGACGCTCTTCATAATCGGAAATGAACCCGTTGGACGCCATGCGCCCCAAAACCCAATTACGTCGCGCCAGCGCGCGGGCGCGCTTGCGGAACGGGTGGTAATTATTCGGCGCTTTGGGCAGCGCCGCGAGATAGGCGGCCTCCTCAAGCGTCAATTCACCCAGCGGCTTGTCAAAATAGTTCAGCGCCGCCGCCGCAACCCCGTAACTGCCAAGCCCCAGATAAATCTCGTTCAGATAAAGTTCCAATAATTGCCGCTTGTTGAAGGTGCGCTCCAAACGCAAAGCAAGCACCGCTTCCTTCAGCTTGCGTTCCAGCGTGACATCGCTGCTCAGCAGGAAGTTTTTGGCGACCTGTTGCGTGATGGTGGATGCGCCCTCCAGCCGCTTGCCGGCCGCCACATTGAGCACGTTTTGAAAAACCGCCCGCGCAATGCCGACGAAATCAATGCCAATATGATTGTAGAAATTCTTGTCTTCGGCAGCCAAAAACGCATTGATGACGTGGTCCGGCACCACATCGATTGGCACAAACAATCGGCGCTCTTGCGCGTATTCGGCAATTAGGCTGCCATCCCCGGCATGCACACGGCTCATGACCGGCGGGGTATAGTTTGCCAAATGCTCATAATTCGGCAGCCCGTTGCTGATGCGCCACAGGGACAAGACGAGTGCAAGCAGCGCCACCGCGCCAAGCGTTGCGAACACGCCCGCCAGATTTCCCAATAATTTCATCCAGTCCGTTCCCTTTACCTTCAACGCGACGATAACAGCAAAAAAATGCGGCAACAGTTTGACGGCACTATTAGGGAGTCATACGCGCCTGTTGGCTAGATGAAAAGAACCCATCGACAGATTTCACCAGAGATTTGGCAATTTTGCGTCGCCAGCTTGCCGAAAGCAGCTGTTTTTCGTCGCTCCGATTGGTCAAAAAACCCAATTCGATGAGCACGGATGGCACATCAGGTGCTTTCAACACGCGAAATCCGGCAAATCGGTGCGTGCGCTCCAAAAGCCGTGTCGATCCTCGGGCATTTTTGACCACCAAATTGGCGAATTTAACCGACAGATTCTTGGTCTCCCGCTGCGCCAGATCAATCAGAATATCGGCGACCTCGGGCGGCTGGTCGTCAAAATCAATGCCGACAATAATGTCGGAGCGGTTTTCTTTGCGCGCCAAGGCAGCGGCCTCTTTGTCAGAGGCGGTTTCCGACAATGTGTAGATTGACATGCCGCGCACGTTTTTGCGTTTGATGGCGTCGGCGTGAATCGAGATGAACAGATCGGCCTGATGTTTGCGGGCCACATTCACGCGCTGGCGCAGGGGGATGTAAATATCGCGGCTGCGCGTCAGATAAACTTCATATTTGCCGGAATTGCGGAGTTGTCGGGCCAATTCTTTGGAAAACGCCAGCGTGACGGTTTTTTCACGCGCTTTGCGCCCGCTCGCGCCGGGGTCGACCCCGCCATGTCCGGCATCAATCACCACAACGGGCTTGCGATTTGGCTTGCGCGGAGCTTGCGAAATGACCGGCGGCGCGACAGGCGCCGGTGCCTGTGCCCGCTTGGCGGCGCGGTCTGATGCGACCTGCTCGGCAAAACGCTGGGCTCTGGAAACTTTCAGATCAACCACCAGCCGATGCGGAAAACCCGAAGCCGGATCCAAAACAAAACTGCGCGCCACCAGCGCCGGCGTGTTCAAATCAATCACCAAACGCGACTGCGTTGCGGTGAACTGACCAAAGCGCAAACCGCTGATGAGACCCTTCGGCACCGGACTGGCATCGCCTTCAGGCCAGTCCAGCGACGGCAGATCCACCACAATGCGGCGCGGTGAGTCGAGCAAAAAAACCTTGAAATCAACACGCTCGGACATTTCCAGAACCAGACGTGTGGCCCCTTCCGAAGCACCGAGGCGAATATTCTGCACACGCGCAACATCGGCAAACGCAGCCCCGACACTGCCAAACGACAGGCCGACCAGCAAAAACCACCGAAAAACCAATATTAGGCGCATGAAAACCCCGTATTCACGTTTTATGAAAACGTCATTACGACTCGTAATATACCCTCTGGCGGTCAAAATTGCGATGCCTCCACGCGCGACCATTGAGACAATCAACTTGCAATCACATCTGCACACATATACAACTCCAAATGCGCGCCGCGTAAACCAAGTTCCCGATTCGCTGAAATTGTCAGCGTGGCGGGCGGAAACCCGCAGCGCACATGATAACAGAGAGAAAAATATTTTGGCTGCTTGCGGCACTTCCCCAGTGAAATTAGTCCACGCTGTTTCGACCTTGTCGGAACCGGCGGGGGATATGCGATGCGGCCAGCTTTCTGTTTACCGACCCCATTTTTCTGGTATCGACGTTGACCACGGCTCTCGCAAGCCGGTGCGCCGCGATGCCATCGGAGATTTTTATGACCAAACGCATGCTTATCGATGCCGTCCACCCGGAAGAAACCCGGGTGGTGGTTTTGAACAACAATCAGATCGACGAATTTGATTTTGAATCCAGCACAAAGTCGCCCCTGCGCGGCAATATTTATCTGGCAAAAGTAACCCGCGTTGAGCCGTCCCTGCAGGCGGCCTTTGTGGAATATGGCGGCAACCGCCACGGGTTTCTCGCCTTTAACGAAATTCACCCCGATTATTATCAAATTCCGGTCAGCGACCGCGAAGAATTGCTGCGCGAACAAGCCCAAGAAGACCGCGACAATGCCGCCTCGCACGACGCCGAAACCGATGATGAAGACAGTGAAGACAACGAAGAAACTGCCAATGGCGGCGATGTTGAGGATGTTGGCGGCGACGCCCATGAAGAAGCCTCAACGCCGCTAAACCGGCGCGCGTTGTATCGCAAATATAAAATTCAGGAAGTTATCAAACGGCGCCAGATCATTCTTGTGCAAGTGCTGAAAGAAGAGCGTGGCAATAAGGGCGCCGCGCTGACGACCTATCTGTCGCTTGCCGGACGCTATTGCGTGTTGATGCCCAACACCGCCCGCGGCGGTGGCATTTCGCGCAAAATCAACAATGCCGCAGACCGCAAAAAGCTGAAAACCATTGTCGGCAAGCTGGATGTGCCCGACGGCATGGGCCTGATTGTTCGCACCGCCGGCGCGCAACGCACGCTGGCTGAAATCCGGCGCGACTGGCAATATTTGTGGCGACTTTGGGAAAATGTGCGCGAAATTACGGTGAGCAGTTCCGCGCCCGCTTTGGTTTACGAAGAAGGCAGCCTGATCCAGCGTTGCATCCGCGATGTGTACAGCAAGGATTTTGAGGAGGTCGTGGTCAGCGGCGCTGAGGGGTACAAGCTGGCGCGCAGCTATATGAAGCTGCTCATGCCCAGCCATGCGCGCAAGGTCAAACAGCACACCGATGCCAGCGCCCTGTTTCGCCAGACGTCGGTGGAAGACAAGCTGGCCGCCATGTTCAACCCGGTCGTGACCCTGCCCTCGGGCGGGTATCTGGTGATCAACCAGACCGAAGCGCTGGTGGCAATCGACGTAAACTCGGGTAAGTCGACGCGTGAATATTCCGTGGAAAAAACCGCCCTTGCGACGAATTTGGAAGCGGCGACTGAAGTGGCGCGTCAGGCGCGTTTGCGCGATTTGGCGGGGCTGCTGGTTATTGACTTCATCGACATGGATGAAGCGCGCAACAATCGGGCTGTTGAAAGACGCATGAAAGACGCGTTGAAAATAGACCGCGCGCGCATTCAGGTCGGGCGCATCAGCAGCTTCGGCCTACTTGAAATGTCGCGCCAGCGCATGCGGGCGGGCGTTCTGGAGGGCAGTTCCGAAACCTGCCCCCATTGCAATGGCTCCGGCATGCTCCGTTCGGTTGAAAGCCGTGCCTTGCATGTGTTGCGCCAAATTGACGAACGCGCCGGCAAATTCAGCGAGGGCGAATTGACCGTTCATGTGCCCGACGATGTGGCGACCTATCTGCTCAATAATAAAAGAACCCAACTGCTCGACATTGAAGCGCAAATGGGCGTCAGAGTGATCGTGCAAGCCGACCGCGACCTGACCGCCATGGAGATGGCTTTCACCTTGCCTGACCAGACTGAAAGCGAAGGCACGGTTCGCATGGAAGGCGACCCCGCGGCGCTGGCTGATGACGCGGCCGCTGCGAAACCCAAACGCAATCGCCGACGCCGCAGCAATAAAACGCAGCAAGACCGCGCTGAAGAAACCATCGCAGAAGATGCAGACGAAGCGGGAGAAGAAGTCGAAGCACTGGCGCCGGACAATGAAGATGGCGATGAAGGCAAAGCCAAGCGACGGCGGCGGCGCGGTCGTCGCGGCGGTCGTCGGCGCCGGCGCAACGAAGACGGCGAAGCTTCTGGGTCGGATGAAAATTCAGAGGAAATTCATGCCGATTCAAGTGAGGCCGATTCAAGTGAGGCCGATTCAAGTGAGGCTGATTCAAGTGAGGCCGACACAGGTTCACAACCCGAAGAGACAGAAACACCCGAGGCAGAAGCCAATGGTGACGCCGCACCGGAAACTTTAAACGGTGCCGAAGCACGCGATCCGGTAGACGAGGTCGCAGATCATGAGAGTGCGCTTGATGACGGCGTAGCTGAAGACGCGGTTGAGGTTGGGGAACTGGCGGATGTACAGCCCGGCAACGACGCTGACGCAGAAACCACCCGCAAAGGTTGGTGGCGACGTTCCTAATCTTCTGCCGCACCCATAAGCGCCACCCGAAGAAAGGCGTCTCACAATGTTGCCACAATAAGTTGTGACAACAGGGGGGCGGAACAAAATTACGGGAATAAGATGATGCGATTTATACGTCTGCTTTTGCTGTCTATCGGGCTTTTGGCCTCAAGCCCGACAGCATTTGCAAGCGGCTTCATTCGCGATGCGGAAATTGAAAAATTGCTGGCTGATTACAGCTACCCGCTCTTTCGCGCCGCCGGGCTTAACCCGAACACGGTCGGCATCGCGCTGATCAACAATAAATCGCTCAACGCATTTGTCGCCAACGGGCAGAATATTTATTTTCACACCGGGCTTATCCTCGAGGCCGAAGACCCGAATATGGTGATCGGCGTCATCGCCCACGAGATCGGTCATATCATTGGCGGGCACTTGTCGCGCAAAGCCAGTGCCATTAACGAAGCGCAGCGTCCGGCGCTGGTAGCAACCATTTTGGGGTTGGGGTCGGTGCTGGCAGGAGCACCGGATGTCGGGCTGGCGCTTATTACCGGCGGCCAGCACGTTGTCCAGCGCAAGTTTTTATCGTTTAACCGCGCACAGGAGTCGAGCGCCGATGTCATCGCCCTGCGGCTTTTGGAAGACACCGGCCAGTCGCCCAATGGAATTATCCGCCTGATGGATATGCTGGCAGACCAAGAGGTGCTCTCCGAGGTTAGCCAAGACCCGTATGTTCGCTCGCACCCTTTATCACGCGAGCGCGTTGCCAATTACACACGCGGTGCCGAACAATCGGCCTACCGGAATGTCGAAGATAGCGCCGAACTGCGGCACCGCCATAAAATGGCTCAGGCCAAAATCAGGGGGTTTCTCGAGCACCCGTCGACAACCTTGCGCCGTTATCCGACCCGAAACACCGATATGCCGTCGCGCTATGCGCGGGCGATTGCGTTGCATCGACGCGGCCAGACCGATGCAGCCTTGACGGAAATCGAAGGGTTGATAGCCGAGACGCCGACATCGCCCTGGTTTCACGAACTCAAGGGCCAGGTAAATTACGAAGCCGGCCGCGCCGCTGACGGGCTGGCCGCTTACGAGAAATCTGTGGCATTGGCACCCGACCAACCGCTGCTGCTTATCGGTCTGGCGACGACGCAGCTGAGCCTTGGCGAAGGCAGCGATGCGATGTCGCAAGAATTCAACCGCGCGGCAGAAAATAACCTGCGCGCGGCTTTGCGACTTGATTCGACCAACACAACGGCATATTTTCAGCTGTCGAAAGTCTTCGGCCAGATGCAGCGCGTGGCCTATGCCGAGTGGGCGCTGGCTGAGTATTATGCACTTTTGGGACGGCGAGAGGCTTTGAAGCACGCCCAACGTGCACTAAAAGGGTTGCCTAACGGGTCGCCCGAAAAAATCCGGACAACGGATATTCTGCAAATTGCCCGTGCGGGCCAAGCCGATCGCTAGGAGCTAAAATGATAAAAAAATACCTGATTATATTTGCCGTCTTCGGAATTTTAACCGCACCGACCTTAATGACTGACGCCTTGTTCAATGATGCCTCGGCCAATGATAGCTTCGACAAAAAGATCGAAGAATATCTCATGCAGAACCCTGAAGTATTGGCTCGCGCGCTTGAAAACTTGCAAGATTATTACGCGATTGAGGAAGCCAAGCGGCAACGCCAATCCATTCTCGACAATGCCGATGAATTGTATAACAGCAGCAGCGACTTCACGCTGGGGCCGAAAAATGCCGCCGTCACGATTGTCGAATTTTTCGATTATAATTGCGGCTACTGCAAACGCGTATTTCCGTCCTTGATGAAAATTGTCGAAGAAAACGACGATGTGCGTTTGGTGTTCAAGGAATTGCCGATTTTGAACGAAAACTCGCAGATCGCGGCCAGCTATGCGCTGGCGCTTGACGAACAGTTAAAATTTCTGACCTATCACTCCAAATTGATGAGCAGCAGAGGCTCTATCAACCCGACATTTTTGGAACGCACGCTGAAAGAGATCGGCGTTGATGTCGAAGCGGTCAAATCTCGCGCAGCTGACCCTGCCATTTCGGAGACCATAGACCGCACCCAAGCACTGGCTGGCGCGCTCGGCATCAACGGCACACCAGCCTTTATTATTAATGACGAAATACACCCCGGTGCACTTTCTGAAGACCGCCTACGCGAACTTATCGCCGAAGCGCAGGGACAGAAGTCCAAGACCACAAATTAAATCAATCCGGCAAGCGGTGAACTGGGGTCGGCATAAAGGCGCTTGCCCATGCGACCCGCCAAATAGGCCTCGCGCCCCGCGATAACGGCATGGCGCATGGCGCGCGCCATCCGCAGCGGATCTTGCGCTTCGGCAATCGCTGTATTCATCAATACCCCGTCGCAACCAAGTTCCATTGCCACGGCGGCATCCGACGCGGTGCCAACACCGGCATCGACCAGCACGGGCACATTCGCCTGTTCGACGATCAGGCGAATATTGACCGGATTTTGAATGCCCAGTCCCGACCCGATGGGCGCGCCCAGCGGCATGATGGCACAACAACCAATATCTTCCAGTTCGCGCGCCATAATCGGGTCATCGCTGCAATACACCATGACCTCAAAGCCGTCACCGATGAGCATTTCGGCGGCGCGCAGCGTTTCGGGCATGTTTGGATAGAGCGTTTTTTCATCGCCCAGCACTTCCAATTTCACCAATGACCAGCCGCCCGCCTCGCGCGCCAGCCTTAAGGTACGCACAGCATCCTCACCCGTAAAACACCCTGCCGTATTGGGCAAAAATGTGTATTTTTCCGGGCTCACATAATCCACCAACATCGGCGCAGACGGGTCGGACAAGTTCACCCGCCGCACGGCCACGGTCACGATTTCTGCGCCCGATGCTTCGGCCGCGGCCGCGTTTTCGGCATAATCTTTATATTTCCCCGTCCCGATAATCAGCCGCGAGGAAAACACGCGCTTTGCAATAATCAGCGGGTCTGTGTCGCTTGCCTGTTTTGTCATATCCGTTTCACCCTCACGCGCCTCCTCCGATGAACTGCACAATTTCGATGCGGTCGCCATCGTTCAGCCCAATCGAGTCATAGGCTGATTTCGGCACAATTTCCAGATTACGTTCAATCGCCACCTTGCCGCCCGCTATCCCCAAATTTGCCAGCAGGCCAGCGATAGTCAGGGGCGCGTCGACGTGCCGGTCTTCGCCATTTACCGTTATTTTCATAGGTTTACCCGCCCCTTCGCCGCATTTTTATCTCGCCTTCTGTGCCCGATAACTTATGGTTAGGCTTGCACTTTATCCAAATCTCGGTTACTGCCAAGACTAGACGGCGTGGTTTTGCACAGGTCGCGCCACACGACGAGGTGATATCTTGGTTGCCAAACCAATACATATCCTTAACGGGCCCAATCTTAACCTACTTGGTTCACGCGAGCCGGAAATATATGGCACATCGACGCTGGCCGACATTGAGCGCATGTGCGCCGCCCGCCTCGGCGAATATGATCTGGAACTGAAATTCGACCAAAGCAATGACGAAGGCGCTTTGGTCGACATGGTGCAAGGCGCGCGCCACGCCGCCAGCGGCCTGATCCTCAATGCCGGAGCCTATACGCACACCTCAATCGCCCTGCACGATGCACTTCAAGCGCTGGAAATTCCGGCCATTGAGGTGCACTTGTCGAATATTTTTGCGCGCGAACCGTTTCGCCAACATTCTTACATATCGCCAACCGTTCAAGGTGTGATTTGCGGCCTTGGCCCGAAGGGATATCTTCTCGCCATCGACGCGCTTGCATCTCAAATAAAGGAATAAGGGGTTGAAATTCATGGCAAAACTTCCCGACAGTCAGGTGATCAAAGATCTCGCAGAATTACTCAACACAACCAGTCTGACCGAGATTGAGATTGAGAGCGGCGGCATGCGTATAAAAGTCGCCCGTTCCGGGGGCCAAACCACCGCTTATGTGCCCGCGCCCGTCAACGCCCCGCAAGCCGCACCCGCCGAAGCCCCAAGCGAGGCAGCCGGTGAGGCAGCGCCGGAAGATCCGGCAATCCATCCCGGTGCCGTCAAGTCGCCCATGGTCGGCACGGCCTATTTGTCGCCCGAACCCGGTGCCGCCGCCTTTATAAAAGTCGGGGACATGGTGAGCGAGGGCCAGACCTTGCTTATCGTGGAAGCCATGAAAACCATGAACCCGATTACCGCGCCGCGCGCCGGTAAAGTCACCCAGATTATTGTACAAAACGAACAGCCGGTCGAATTCGACCAGCCCTTGGTCATTATTGAATAAACCATGATCTCAAAAATCCTCATTGCCAATCGCGGCGAAATTGCCTTGCGCGTCATCCGCGCCTGTCGGGAAATGGGTATTCAATCCGTCGCCGTTCACTCCACGGCGGATGAAGATGCCATGCATGTTCACCTTGCCGATGAGAGCGTCTGCATCGGCCCGCCATCGGCGGCGCAAAGCTATTTGAGTATTCCTGCCATCATCGCCGCATGCGAAATTACCGGTGCCGATGCGGTGCATCCGGGCTACGGGTTTTTGTCAGAAAACGCGAAATTCGCTGACATTCTGGACGCTCATAATATTTGTTTTATCGGCCCGAAAGCAGACCATATTCGACTGATGGGCGACAAAATAGCGGCCAAAGCCAAAGCCATTGAACTGGGTATTCCGGTGGTTCCGGGCTCAGACGGCGAAGTGAAAACCGGCGAAGACGCGCTTGCAATAGCCCGCGATATGGGCTTTCCGGTGCTGGTAAAGGCCGCCTCGGGCGGCGGCGGGCGCGGCATGAAAATCGCGCGCAGCGAAGACGAATTGGGCGAAGCCTTCACCACCGCGCGCAGCGAGGCCAAAGCCGCCTTTGGCGACGATGCCGTCTATATCGAAAAATATCTCGAAAAACCGCGCCACATTGAAATTCAGGTCGCGTGCGACGCGCATGGCAATGCTGTGCATCTGGGCGAGCGCGACTGTTCGTTGCAGCGTCGCCACCAAAAGGTTCTGGAAGAAGCCCCGTCCATGGTGCTGGACACTGCCGCGCGCGCCGCGATTGGCAAAATCGTTACCGACGCCATGGAAGGCATGCAATATTTGGGGGTCGGCACGGTCGAATTCCTATATGAGAACGGCGAATTTTATTTTATCGAAATGAATACGCGGCTGCAGGTCGAGCATCCCGTTACGGAAATGATTACCGGCGTCGACCTCGTGCGTGAGCAAATCAGAATCGCCAATGGCGAACGGTTGAGCTTTTCCCAAGACGATTTGACACTGGAAGGCCACGCCATCGAATGTCGTATCAATGCCGAAAACCCGCGCAGCTTCATGCCGTCACCGGGCGTCATTCAGACCTACCACCCTCCGGGCGGGCTTGGGGTGCGTATGGATAGTGCGGTTTATGCCGGCTATGCGATACCGCCGTTTTACGACAGCTTAATCGGCAAATTGATTGTGCATGGTGCCGACCGCAAGGACTGTCTGATGCGGCTGTATCGCGCGCTGTATGAATGTGCCATTGACGGGGTCGAAACCACGCTGCCGCTGTTCGAAGATTTGCTGGAAAATGAAGACTTCCAAAACGCCGATTATGACATTCACTGGCTAGAGAATTTTCTTGAACGCGACGGCACGGCGTGAGCGCTTCGGCTGACCCCCATCTGACACCCGAACTCATTATTCATGCCTATCGGCAGGGCCTTTTTCCCATGTCTGACGCGGTGGACGACCCTCACACGTTCTGGGTCGACCCGCATATGCGCGGCATCATGCCGTTGGAGGGCTTTCACGTACCCCGTCGTCTTGCGCGCACCATTCGCCAAGCTCCGTTCGACATCCGCATCGACACCGATTTCAGGCAGACCATCGAGGCATGCCGCAGCCCGGCCGACAACCGACCGTCGAGCTGGATCAACGATGAGATTTTGTCGGCTTATTGCAAACTGCACCGTATGGGCTATGCCCACAGCGTCGAATCTTGGGCGGGCGCGCGTTTGGTCGGCGGGCTTTACGGCGTGTGTATCGCGGGCGCGTTTTTCGGCGAAAGCATGTTCTCGCGCCAAACCGATGCCAGCAAAATTGCCCTCACCTATCTCGTCGCGCGGCTCCGTTATGCCGGTTTCCGCTTAATCGACTGTCAGTTTGCCACCGACCATTTGGCGCGCTTCGGGCTGCACGAAATCCCGCGCGCCACCTATCATGCAAAATTGCAAATCGCGCTGGCGCAACATGCAGATTTTCATCTAATGCCGGTAAATCTTTCGCCCGTGGAGGTTTTGCACGCCGTCGGCCACAAATCGTAAACGGCGTGTTCAAGCCCGTTTATGCCGGGGCTGGAGGCGAACATCCAGCCGGAAAAAACCCGGTTCTCGAACCCGGCTTTATATTCAAAAACCTCGAGAAAAACTTTGGTTTCCGGCGGCTCTTCGGGCGGCGTTGAAATGCAATCGCGCATAATCACGCGCAACGACCCAATATCCGTTGGCTCCCCCAGCGTCATCTCTACCGGACGCAGTTTTGCCGTCACCTTATTGAGCAGGCTGAAGCTGCCAATTCGCATGACGTCGTCTTCCTCCGCATCGGCTTCGCGCGGAATTTCAAGCAAGGGTACATCAAAAACCGACAATGACGCATCGTCGTCAGTTTCAAGCGCCTCGGCGGGGGGATAGCCACGGTCGAATTCCAGCGTGACGCCTTCTTGGTCGAGAATGAGCGGCACAGGTGGTGGCACCGGCAGTGCGGGAGGCTCAACCTCCTGCGCGGTGGCGCTCGAAATAAACAGGGCAACGACAACGCCGCAGCCGAAACTATTGCGTATCACTTTGCTGATCACCCGCGCTGAACAAAGCCTGGCTTACAAGCCCAATGAGGTCAACCGACCCTTGCGTATAAAGAATTTCATCGCCGTCCGACAGCATGTCTTCGCTGCCGCCGGCGGACAGAGAAATATAATTTCCGCCGAGCAGCCCTTCGCTGGTAATTTTTGCGCTGGTATCGTCCGGCAGATCGATCTCGCTGCCGATAATCATGGAAACTTTTGCAGCGTAAGACTGCGTGTCGAGCGCGAGGTCCGTCACCGTTCCGATTTTGATCCCCGACATGCGGACATCGCCGCCAATCGTCAACCCGTCGACGCGATCAAACTCCGCCGACACGACATACCCGTCCCCACTGGCCCCGTCCGTGACCGAATATCCGTAAATCACGAATATCGCGGCGATCACAATAACGCCAAAGCCGACCAAGGTTTCGACAAGATTATCTTTCATCTCTGCTTCTCCTGTACCGGCGATGGCGGTCTATTCCGGCGACCACGACCCATAGCCCGCGCGATGCGATGCCGCATCGTCTTGTCCGGCGGGACGGTGTGCATTGGGCGTGCCGGTCTGGTTCGCGCGATGCGGCTGGTGCCAGTCGCGCCTGTCGAAATTTGCCTCTTCGGGGGTTTCATCGACCGTATAATGCAACCAGCCATGCCATTCGGGGGGCACGCGTGTGGCTTCCACATCGCCATTGTACACCACCCAACGGCGCGCTTTTCCATTTATCGATTTGCCGTTTTTGTCCCGATAATAGCGGTTGCCCTGTTCATCCATGCCGACCAATTCGCCGTGACGCCACGTCGTCAAGGCTGTGCCGAGTGTCTGGCTGTGCCACCAAGTAAAAAGTATCCGCAAAAACTGCATGTTATTCTCCGTCTTGCTGAGTGCGGCCATCAACCACCTGCCCCAGCGAACTCTCGTCAATATGACACCGCCACGCTCTCAAATCCAGTGCGCGCGTTATTCTTTTGTCGGTTCCTCGCCGCTTGTCGTTTTCGGCAAATTGGGCCTGATGTGCAATTCGCGCAGCTGGGCATTGGACACAGGTGCCGGGGCTTGCATCAACAAGTCTTCGGCTTGCTGGTTCATCGGAAATGCCACCACCTCGCGCAAGTTTTCCTGTTCGGCCAGCAACATCACAATGCGGTCAACACCCGGGGCGATGCCGCCATGGGGCGGCGCGCCAAACCTGAATGCATTCAACATGCCGCCAAATTCCTGCTCGACAATTTCGGCGTCATAGCCAGCAATGGCAAATGCTTTGAGCATAATCTCCGGCTTGTGGTTCCGAATGGCACCGGATGACAACTCAATACCATTGCAAACAATGTCATATTGGTAGCCAAGAATATCCAGCGGGTCTTGGGTCTCCAGCGCTTCCATGCCGCCTTGCGGCATTGAAAACGGGTTATGCGAGAAATCCAGCTTGCCGGTGGTTTCGTCGGTTTCAAACATCGGGAAATCAACAATCCAACAAAACGCAAACTGGTCGGCATCGATCAGCTCAAGTTCCATGCCAATTCGGTTGCGCGCGCGCCCGGCAAATTCGGCAAAGGCTTTTGGTACACCGGCGCAGAAAAACACCGCATCACCGTCTTCCAACCCCAGCTGGCTTCTGATTTGCTCGGTGCGCTCGGCACCGATATTTTTGGCAAGAGGGCCGGCGCCTTCGCCGTCGCGGAAAAAGATATAGCCCAACCCGGGTTGACCTTCGCCTTGAGCCCAGCTGTTCATGCGGTCGCAAAATGCACGGCTGCCGCCGGTTTTCGCCGGAATAGCCCATACGCGCACCCGCTCATCCTTGGCAATCATATTGGCGAAAATCTTGAAGTCCGATCCGTCAAATGCCGGGGTCACATCCTGCATTTCGATGGGAATACGCAAGTCGGGCTTGTCGGACCCGTATTTCTGCATGGCTTCTGCATACGGAATACGCGGGAAATTTTCCGTCACCCGCTTGCCATTGCCAAAGGCTTGAAACACATCGCGCAATACCGGCTCGACACAGGCAAAAACGTCTTCCTGCGTCACAAAACTCATCTCAAGATCAAGCTGATAGAACTCACCCGGCGAGCGGTCGGCGCGCGCGTCTTCGTCTCGAAAGCACGGCGCAATTTGAAAATACCGGTCAAAACCTGCCACCATTAACAGCTGCTTAAACTGCTGCGGCGCTTGCGGCAGAGCATAAAACTTCCCCGGATGCATGCGCGAGGGCACCAGAAAATCACGCGCGCCTTCAGGACTGGAAGCCGTTAAAATCGGCGTCTGATATTCGCGGAAACCATCCGCCGTCATGCGCTGGCGCAGCCAACTGATAATATCAGAGCGCAAGACAATATTGCGGTGCAGCGTATCGCGGCGCAAATCCAAGAACCTGTAGCGTAAACGAATATCTTCAGGGTAATCCGGCTCGCCAAAAACAGGCAGCGGCAGGTCGCCGGTTTCGGAGAGAATTTCCAGTTCGGACAAATACACCTCGATATCGCCGGTCGGCAGGTTCGGATTGCGCGCCTCATCATCGCGCGCCACCACCTTACCATCGGCGCGAATGACGCTTTCGGCGCGAATTTGTTCGGCCAGCGCAAAATGCGGACTGGAGGGTTCAATAACCAACTGGGTCAGACCATAATGGTCGCGTAAATCAATGAATAACAGCCCGCCATGATCCCGCTTGCGGTGCACCCAACCGGACACGCGCACGTGCTCGTCGATATTTTCAGCGCGCAGTGCCCCGCATGTATGCGTTCTGTACAGATGCATGGTGGTTACCCTTTTCGAATTATGTGCGCCATAAATTCACCGCTTGGGGGCATTTGTCAAGCATTGGTGCGGCGAAACTAATGACGTTTTCAAATGGCGACAAATGCGTCGAGGTTCTTTATAAAATGCCCATGAATTTGGTAACACAAACAGCCGAGCTTGAAGATCTGTGCACCGCACTCGCGACATGCGAGTTTATCACGGTCGACACGGAATTTCTCCGCGAACATACATTTTGGCCGAAACTCTGCCTCATTCAAACGGCGGGCGACGGCTTTGAGGGTATGATCGACCCGCTGGCCGAAGGCATTGACCTACAGCCATTTTACGACTTGCTGGCAAACCCCGACGTGACCAAAGTGATGCATGGCTGCCGCCAAGATATTGAAATTTTCCATAAACAGGCTGGCATTATTCCCACGCCGACCATCGACACGCAAATTGCCGCTATGGTGTGTGGATTTGGCGATGCGGTCGGATATGAAACCCTCATCCGCAAAACCACCGGCGGCAAAATCGACAAGGACAGCCGATTTACCGATTGGGGGCGACGCCCCTTATCGGCAAAGCAACTGACTTACGCATTGGCTGACGTAACGCATTTACGCGGCGCCTATCGCTATCTCAAAGAGGAACTGGAAAAAAACGGACGCTATAGCTGGCTCAAGGAAGAGATGGAAATTCTCCTGAACCCCGAAACCTATGAACAAAATCCCGAAAATGCTTGGAAAAGACTGAAGTTTCAGGATCGGCGACCGCATGTGATGGGCGTTCTGATCGAAGTCGCAAAATGGCGCGACGCCACCGCGCAGACACGTAATGTGCCGCGCAACCGGGTGCTGAAGGACGACGCCTTGCGCGAGCTTGCAATTCAAGCCCCCCAGCATAAATCGGCGCTGGCAAAATTACGCGCCGTTCCCAACGGATTTGAAAACTCCAAATATGCCGATGAGCTTCTTGAAGCAATTTCGCGCGGCCGCAAGCGGGACAAGGAATCCCTGCCCGATTTGCAACCGCCCATTGTCAACAAACCGGGCATCGGCACGCTGGTTGACCTTTTGAAAGTGCTGCTCAAGCAGCGCAGCGATGAAACCGGCGTTGCCCCGAAACTGATAGCCAATGTCGCCGATCTGGAACGCATTGCCAGCGATGATGAGCCGGATGTGCCTGCTATGCATGGCTGGCGCCACGAAATTTTCGGCACTTATGCGCTGGCGCTCAAAAACGGCAAGCTGGCATTGGCGTCGGAAAATAATTCGGTCGTACTGATATCACGCGACCAATAGGTCTTTAATCGGCGTTATTTCCACGCGCGGTTTCAAGTCAAGTTCGACCGCAACGGCCGCCAGACGTTTGGAAATAATCGGCCCCATCAACTCTGCCCGCGAGGGATCGATTTTGAGCGTCAGATAATTACGCCCGGCCCTTATTCGGGTCATCGGCAAAGCACCCGGCAGGGACGCCGATAGCGAATGGGCAAGCCGGAAACTCAGCCCCATTGCCCGCGCCAACCGTCGGTCGGACTCGCACAAATCAAGCGGCCCGTATTTTTCTTCAGCACCGCCAACCTCGTGGCGATAGGCCATCGCATGCGCCAGAAAAACGCGTTCCTCGTGGCGAATGCCGGAAAACGGTGCTGT
>CAJXCG010000001.1 GCA_913051715.1 uncultured Rhodobiaceae bacterium | reverse complement strand
ACCAGATAAACTGGCATCAGATGAGCCCACATCAGATGAGCCCACATCAGATGAGCCCACATCAAATGAACCGGCATCTGAGACGCCCGCCTCTTCACAACCCCAAGCTGACAACCCGCTAAACTGGGACTGGCAACCCATGTCGCGGGCAAAACGCGCCGCGCGCGCCGGCAAAAAACCCAATAACAAGCCGAATAACAAACAAGCTACCGCATCGCGGCCGGCAAAATCAGGGGATGCGAAAAGGCAAGGTTTGGCAAAAAAGCGCCAGCAGAAGCCCGCGCCCACGATTGACCCCAATTCGCCTTTTGCGGCCTTGCGTAATCTCGACCTGTCCGACCCCAAACCCCCGACAAAGCCCGAAGAACGCAGCGAATGACGCGCAACTCCGATCGTGTCAAAACCGACGCCGGGGCGATGATGCGGCTCGATAAATGGCTGTGGCACGCGCGGTTTTTCAAAACCCGCAGCGGCGCCAGCAGCTATGCCGCGGCGGGCAATATCCGCCTGAACGGCACCCGCCAAACCCGCAGCAGCGCGCGTATTCGCGTGGGCGACACGCTGACTTTCGCCTTACACGGGCATGTCCGTGTCATCGAAATTGTCGCCTTGAGCGCGCGGCGCGGCCCGGCAGTTGAAGCGCGCACGCTGTATCACGACCATGACCCCCCGTCAGACAGGCCCAAAACACCCACCAGCGCAAAGCCGGCCGCGCGCAGCCCGGGCAGCGGGCGGCCGACAAAACGCGACCGCCGTGCCCAGGACGCGTTTACCGATAAGGGAAGTTTTCCGGGCTGACGGCCTTTTGCCGCAAGGCGGATGTGACATATTGTGTTGGCGCGAAAGTCGCGCTAGATACTAGCCATGCTAAACCGATTGAAAACACTGATTGCCAATGACACGCCCCCAACCGAAGCTCCGGCACCGGCAGATCGCCTGCATGTGGCGGCGGCGGCGCTGCTGATCAGGGCGGCGCAAATTGACGGCGAGGTCGATATCCACGAACAGCAATTATTGCAACGACTTGTCGGGCCTTATTTTGGCCTCGACGACGCAGAAGCCGCCGCCCTGCTGGACCAAGCCGGCGCGGCGATTGACGCGGCCAATGATTTGTTCCAGTTCACCCAGCAAATCAACGCCAGTTTTGCGCCCGAGCATAAGATTATGCTGGTTGAATTGCTCTGGCGCGTGGTGCTGGCCGATGGCGTGGTTGATGATTATGAGGCCAATTTGATCCGCCGCGTGGCCGGGCTTATTCATGTTACCGACACCGAAGCCGGGGCCGCGCGCAAACGCGCTGAAGCGCCCTCATCCCATTAGATTTTTCCGGAGATCGCATGACCTATATTGTGACTGACGCCTGCATCAAGTGCAAATACACCGATTGTGTCGAGGTGTGCCCCGTCGATTGCTTTTACGAAGGCGAGAACATGCTGGTGATCCATCCGGATGAATGTATCGATTGCGGGGTTTGCGAACCGGAGTGCCCGGCCGAGGCCATCAAGGCGGACACGGAGTCGAACCTGGAAAAATGGTTGGAAATCAACACCAAATTTGCCGATATCTGGCCGAACATCACCATGAAAAAAGATGCACCTGCCGATGCTGACGATTTTCTCAATAAAGAGGGCAAATTTGAGGCTCATTTTACCGAAGCCCCCGGCGAAGGCGACTGATCAGGCCGTGCGCGGCGTTTGCGCGCGCATTTTGACACGACATTGAATTTTTACGGATTTTTTGTTATACCAACGTAATGTTTATCAAAACCTCGAAATACGGTGGTGATTCGGCGTAATTTCGATGGTCTTTTGCGTTCAAAACCACCGCGCAGCGCGCGGGGTTCGAGCGTTTACGGAGCAAAGTAAATATGGCGACGACGCGCAAAACGGCCACCAAATCCTCGGCAAAGGCGGCAGGTCGAACGACGGCCAAAACCGCGCCGAAAAAACCCGCAGCAAAAGCGGCCCCGAAAAAACCGGCACCCAAGGCGGCAGCTAAAAAACCTGTAAAAGCGGCTCCCAAAACTGCTGCCAAAACAGCCGCCAAAACCGCGCCCAAAACTGCTGCCAAAACAGCCGCCAAAACCGCGCCCAAGGCAGCCACAAAACAGCCGCGCAAATCGGCCAACGGGTTCAGAATTAACGAGTTTATCGTCTATCCCGCTCATGGGGTCGGCCAGATCATCGACATTGCCGACCAAGAAATTGCCGGCATGAACCTTGAATTATTCGTGGTGAATTTTGAAAAGGAAAAAATGGTGCTGCGTGTGCCATTGGAAAAGGCCAAGCAGGTGGGCATGCGAAAACTGGCCGATAGCGAGGTTATGGAAGGTGCCATGAAAACCTTGCGCGGGCGCGCGCGCATCAAGCGCACCATGTGGAGCCGCCGCGCGCAGGAATATGAGGCAAAAATCAATTCCGGCGACCTGATCGCGATTGCCGAAGTGGTGCGCGACTTGTTCCGCAATGAAAATCAGCCCGAACAGTCTTATTCCGAGCGTCAGCTTTACGAAGCAGCCCTTGAGCGCATGGCGCGCGAGGTGGCAACCGTCAATAAAACCACTGATGACGAGGCAATTTTGTCGCTCGAGGCGGTGCTTGCCAAAACAACGGGCGGCGCGCGGCGCAAAAGCGACAATAACGAGGCGGCCTGAGGCCGAATTACCAGTCTTATTTTAAGGTGAACCAGTTTGGTTGTGTCTGCGTATCTTGGATAAGGAGATACGCATGCCACATTTGGACACACGCGAAACACAGCAAGCAACCCGCCGTTTCATCAAACAGGCGATGAAACTGCCAATGCTTGAACTGGAGCACGAGCAATTACTTGCCCGTAAATGGAAAGATAATCAGGACGAAAGCGCGCTGCACGAACTGACCAGCGCACATTTGCGGCTGGTGGTGTCGATTGCCAGCAAATTCGTCAATTATGGCCTGCCGATGGCCGATCTTGTGCAGGAAGGCAATATTGGCCTGATGCAAGCCGCAGCCCGCTTTGAGCCGGATCGCGAAGTGCGTTTTTCGACCTATGCGGGCTGGTGGATCCGCTCGTCGATCCAAGACTATGTTTTGCGTAATTGGTCGATTGTCCGCACCGGTACTACAGCCGCGCAAAAGTCTCTGTTTTTCAACATGCGCCGCCTGCGCGCCAAAATTAACGATTTCGGCGCGACCATGACCCATGACAGCCGCACCTATGTCGCCCGCGAATTGGGCGTAAGGATGGAAGACGTGGAAAACATGGAAGGGCGCATGGAAGCCAATGACCGCTCGCTCAACGCCACAATTTCGGAATCGAGCGAAGATGGTGGCACCACCGAGTGGCAAGATTTGCTGATTTGCGACCGCGCTTTGCCGGAAGATGAGGTAAGCTCCAAATTGGACGGTCACCAGCGCGTCAACTGGATTGCCAATGCCATGATGCATCTGAGCGAGCGTGAACTGACCATTATCAAGGCGCGGCGATTGACCGATACCAGCGTGACGCTGGAAAGCCTTGGTGCAACGCTTGGCATTTCGAAAGAACGCGTGCGCCAGATCGAGCACGAAGCGCTCGGCAAACTCAAAGGCGCGCTGATCGAGCAGACGGGCGGCGACCCGCGACGCGCCGGACTAATTTAGTTCACCACCAGCTTGAGCCGCGTGCCCGGCGTCAACGTCACCGGTTTTTGCAGATTATTCAGCGCCAGCAGCAAATCCTGGCGGCGCTCATCTGTTGCCATGCGGCGCGACAGGCTTTCCAGCGTGTCATCGGGCTGCACCGTAATCACCCGGATCGTGTCGGGTTTGATGCGCGCGGCTTCGGCAGCGCTCAAAAGCTGCACCCCGCGCCGGATGGTTTGCATGGCAGATTGTGCATTGCCCGACAAATTGCCCGGCGAGATCAGCGCAAAGCGCATGACTTGTGTGAGGGAATATTCGACCACCAGCAATTCGATATATTTTCCGCCCTGGCGCAATTTGCCCAGCGCGGCGGGGCGCCCGTCCACCGTCAGCGGCGTCACCTCAACACGGCTGCCGCGCGGCGCCCAATCATCGCGGATATAGTCGACCGGGCGTTGGGCTTCTTTGCGTCCGGCAAGGTCGAACAACATCTCCATGCCATTTTTATGCGTTGCGGTAACACGGTCGGGGGCGTTTTTGAGGGTGAATTTTTTCGGCACACTAAACGCAAACCGCAAATCGGGATGCACGAAGCGTTGGCCGCGAATGAGACCCTGTTTGATGTCATCGCCAAAGGGAAGCCCGTCAATAATTTGCAAATGCCGCGCGCGCCCGTCTGCCGCCCCGCCGCTTGTCGGCGTATCCGGCACAAAAGCTGCGGCCTGTTTGCGCGCCCGCGCCACGCGCTCATCCGTAGAGGGATGGGTGGAAAGCCATGCCGGCGTGCCGGCGCGTCCGGCGCTCATATAGCGCGAATACCCATCCAGCGCCGCGAGAAACTCGGCTTGCGCCAGCGGCGGATAGCCAGCCCGACCCAGCACCCGAACGCCAATATCATCGGCTTCATATTCTTGTGAGCGACTATATCCGGCCAAAACAGCCGACCCGCCAAAATTTATCAGTTCGCCCGCAACATTCGGATCCAGCCCGGCGCTGCTGGTCAGCACAGCCCCCAGCACGTTGGCAAGGATCGACGCGCCAACCGCCGTGGTATGGCGTCGCGCGCCATGGCGCGCCGTCACATGGGCGATTTCATGGCCGATAACGCCAGCAAGTTCGGCTTCCGAATTTGCAAGTGCCAGCAGCCCGCGCGTGACATAGGTATAGCCGCCGGGCAGGGCAAAAGCATTGACCACAGGCGAGTTCAAAACCGTGATTTGATATCGCAGGTCGGGCCTGTCGGAAGCCCGCGCGATCTTTTCCATGATCTGTTCGACATAATCATTGACGCGCTCGTCGCCATAGGCACCGCCATAGGCTTTGACGATTTTCGTGTGTTCTTCGGCACCGATCCGTGCTTCATCGGCTTCGCTCATCAGCGTGGCGTTTGGCCCGCAGCCCCCCAGCAGACCGGCGGCGAAGGCAAGCGGCAAAAAAATACGCTTATAGACCGGAAGCATTGGTTTGAACCCTTTCAGATATCTGGTTGTTTTACCATCGACACGATATCATAGTCGCTTGCAGTCTATAAAGCAGGAAGGGCTCACAATATGATCGGACGGTTAAACCATGTTGGCGTCGCCACCCCCTCAATCGAGCAAAGCGTCGCGCTGTACCGCGACATGCTGGGGGCGGTAAAAATACACGATAAATTTGCCATGGAAGAACAGGGCGTGTGGGTATGTTTCGTCGATTTGCCGAACAGCCAGATCGAATTGATTGAGCCGATAGACGACAAAAGCCCGGTTGCGGGGTTTTTGAAGCAGAACCCGGCGGGCGGCCAGCACCATATTTGTTTCGAGGTTGACGACATTATCACCGCGCGCGATGACATGGTCGCCAAAGGCGCGCGTGTGCTGGGCACGGGCGAACCGCGTATTGGCGCGCATGGCACGCCGATAATCTTTGTTCACCCGAAAGATATGGGCGGCGTGCTGGTCGAACTGATGCAGCGCCCCTAGCGGTGCCCAAAACACTTGATTTTCGCGGGCCATTGAATAGGTTCAAATCATGGTCCCGTAGCTCAGCCGGATAGAGCATCAGATTCCTAATCTGAGGGTCGGTGGTTCGAATCCACCCGGGATCACCAGCCGAAGTCAGAACGGCTAGAAACCGGCCGGCCCGCACCTATATAACAAGTTATGAGCGAACCATCGAAAAACCCGCAAAAGCCGGCGCGCGAAAACGCCGCGCCACTGCTTGGCTGCTATGACGACCTTGAGGGCAGCTGCGCGCATGCTTGGGCACTATTGGCGCGCGGCGTGAAAGACCGCCGCAGCCCGTTTCATACACCCGGCCTGGCCACCGTCACCCCGGCGGGATTGCCCGAAATCAGAACAGTAGTGCTGCGCGGTTGCGACACGCAAAAGCTGGCACTGCGCTTTCACACCGACACGCGCTCGGGCAAAATCGTCGATATGCAACAACAACCGCATGCGGCGCTGCATTTTTACGACCCGGGCGCGAAAATTCAGTTGCGGGTGCGCACGCGCCTTGAGGTACTCACGGGCGCGGCCTATGACACAGCTTGGGAAAACACCCGGCCGATGAGCCGCGAATGTTATCAGGTCACCCAAGCCCCCGGATCGGTTCTGCCCGACCCCGCCAGCGTCGTGTTCGATGCCCGGGCGACCCGTGACGGCGCCGATCATTTCGCACCGGTCGTCGCTCATGTGCGCGAGATCGAGTGGCTGTATCTTGCCGCGCGCGGCCACCGGCGGGCGCTGTTTGACTTTACATCGCCGGACGCCGAGCACCGCTGGCTGGTGCCCTAGACTGCGACAGATTGCGGCGGCGCAGGGGCTTGGCGGCAGCGCCCGAACCCCCTACATCTTGAGCATCTACGCAAACACCCTGCAATCACAGAGAATATCATGAACCACAATGCAATTTCCCTGCTCGCCTCTTTGGGCGTTTTCGCCAGCGTGCTGGTCGGCCCGGCACACGCCAACCCCTATCCGGCGGGTGATGCCGCCAAGGGCGCAAAAGTTTTCAAAAAATGCGTGTCGTGTCACATGATCGGAGCCAAGGCAAAAAACCGCGTTGGCCCGCAGCTCAACAATATTATCGGGCGCGAAATTGCCGTGCTGGAAGACTATAAATATTCCAAGGCCATGAAAGCCTATGCCGAACAAGAGCCGGTCTGGTCAGAGGCTGTGCTGGATGCTTATTTGGCCAATCCGCGCAAGGCCGTGAAGGGCACGCGCATGTCATTTGCTGGTCTGCGAAAAGAAAAAGACCGCCATAATGTCATCGAATATATGAAGCAGGCGTCGCAATAATCACGCCGATACGCCATCGAGCCCGAAAAACCTGCACAAGTTCGGCGTGATAACCGCCTCAATGCCGGGGCCCATATCATGGCCCATGCCGTTGACAAGCAGCCATTGAGCGCCCGGCACATGACGGACGATATCTTCGCCGCATGCGGGCGGCAGCAATGTGTCATGGTCGCCATGAATGACGAAAAATGGCAGCGCAATATTTTGCAGCCGCCCAACACGCGATCCGTCAGCCATAATCGCGGCATATTGGCGCGCAATGCCCGGCGGATAATAGCCGCGATCAGCGATGCGTTCGGCCATGTGCAGACAATCAGCCTCGCGCCAGGGAAAGCCCGGCCCCATATATTGCTTCAGCGAGGCGACAAGATAATCCACCAGCGCCGCGCGGTCGTCGATATCGGGCATTTGCAAATTGCTGCTGTCGGGTTGAGGCACGTCTGGCCCGCCCGAACTCGACATGACACACACAATATGCGCGAAGCGCGCAGGGTACGAAAAGCCGAGATGCTGGGCCACCATGCCGCCCATTGAAATGCCGAGAAAATTTGCCTCGGCAATGTCCAACCCGTCCATCAGGCCAACCACATCGCGCGCCATATCGTCCAGCGTATACGGCACAGGAAACATGGTGCCCGCCGCAGCGGCCGCGCCCAACGCGGAAAAATCAGGAATACCGGCGGCGTCCAGTTTTGTCGAGCGCCCGACATCGCGGTTGTCGAATATCACCACATCCATACCTTGCGCGGTAAAACTTTCGATCAGCCCCGCATGCCACTGGATCATCTGGGTGCCCAGCCCGCGCATCAAAACCAACGGCGGCGCGCGGCGCGGGGTGCGCGCCTCGAAAACCTCATAGGCCAGCATCACATCATTGGCTTCAACCAAATCCATTTTCGTCTCCGAGTTCCGACGCGCTGGAATTCGTGCTACACATAAATTTCCCTGTTCGCGCAAAGAAGTTATTTTCCCCATGGAACGCGATTTTTCCTCTCTAAGCAATGCGGTCTTTGACATGCTGGTCATTGGCGGCGGGGCAACCGGCGCGGCGATTGCGTGGGATGCCTGTTTGCGCGGTCTGCATGTCGCGCTTATCGACAAGTCGGATTTTTCTGCCGCAACGTCTGCCGCCTCGTCCAAACTCATGCATGGCGGTTTGCGTTATCTGGCAAATGGCGAGATCACGCTGGTGCGCGAAGGCTTGCGCGAGCGCCGCGTCTGGGGCCGGATTGCGCCGCATCTGGTACAACCGCTGCCCTTTGTTTTGCCGACTTACAAGCCGCTCATGCAAAGCAAATGGGTGATGGGTCTGGGCCTCGCGGCCTATGATTTGCTGGCGTTTGACACAAATCGCAAAATTGACCCGGCTCAGAAAATGCCGAGCCGTCGCGCGCTGACCGTGGCGCAAACATTGGGGCTGGCACCCGGCTTGGCCCGCGACGGATTAACCGGCGGTTATATTTACCATGACGGGCAAATGCTGTCGCCGGAGCGCTTGTGTTTGTCGATGATCCGGTCGGCGGTGGCGGGCGGTGGCGTGGCGGTGAATTATGCGCGCGCCGATGCGTTTGCCCATGACGCAAGCGGTCTGCACTGCGTCACGGTGCGCGATATGCGCTCACGGCGCAAAGCGACCGTGCGCGCCAAAACCGTGGTCAATGCCGCAGGCCCATGGGCCGATTTTGTCATGCAAAGCGCCAGCACCGCACCGGCACCCAAACAAATCATGCGCTCCAAAGGCATCCACTTCATCACCCGCGATATTACCAATGGCGTTGCCATGGCCATTCCGCTGGAAGACGAGCATTTATTCGTGCTGCCATGGCAGGGATGCACGCTTTTTGCCACCACCGACACGGCGTTCACGCAAGACCCCGACACAGTGCACCCCGATAGCGACGACATTGCCGCGCTGCTGAAAAAGGTTCAAACCGCGCTGCCGCGTCTCGGGCTGACGCGCAATGACATTGTCTACGCCTATGCCGGCTTGCGCCCCTTGGTCGCCGATGCCGGAGACGCGCCGGGTCAAACCTATGGCATGAGCCGCGGTGCCGAAATTGTCGACCATGCCGATCAAGGCGGGCCGCTTGGGCTCATCTCGGCGCTGGGCGGCAAATGGACCACGTGTCGGCGTCTGGCCCAACAGGTGGTTGATCTGGCGTTTAATTATGTCGACCAAAGCGACCCCGGTTGCCGCACCATGAGCGAACCGCTTGACGACGCGCCGGATGGCCCGCTTGCTGCATTTCTCGAAAACGCACAAGCGCGCCACAGCACATACGCGCCCGCGCAGATTAGCAGGCTTGCGCGCCTTTACGGAAAGCGGCTGGACGCGATGCTGGAAGCCCCTGCCAGCGCTTTGGAGGACACCCTGACGGGCGCGCTGGCGCCGCATCTTGCCGCGCAAGTCAGCTACGCCGTCAGCCAAGAAATGGCGGTTTGTCTGGACGATGTGGTGCTGCGGCGCGTGTGCGACGGCCAGACAGGTGGGCTGGACGACAGCCAGATTGGTGCGATTGCTGCCTATATGACGGCGCGGCTTGGCTGGTCGAGCGCGGAAAAAAACCGCCAGATCAAAAATCTGAATCTGGCCTTGAATATCGCCTAGGCCGGAACGCCCGCGCTTTGCGTGCGCGCCGATTTAATTAGAAAATCTGGCTGAGATTGCCTAACATCTGAGTAGGAGGAACCACATCATGCCCATCGCGCACCCGAAATTTGCCTATGAAAAAGGTCTGCATCAACTTGGCAATGGCGCTTATGCGTGGCTGCAACCCGATGGCGGCTGGGGGTGGTCGAACTCCGGGCTGATTGTCGATGACGACCAAGCGCTTGTTATCGACACGCTTTTCGACGTGCCGCTAACCCGCGACATGCTGGACGCCTATGCCGATGCGAGCAAGGCGGCCAACACGATCAATATGGTTGTAAACACCCATCACAATGGCGACCACTGCAATGGAAATTGCTGCTGTCCGGATGCAAAAATCATCGCGCATCGCGCCACCGCCGAACACATGGCGCTGGAACCGCCCGCCCTGGTGCAGGGCTTTCTTGATATGGCGCCGGAACTGGGCGAGTTGGGCAAATATTTGACCAGTTGCTTTGGCCCGTTTGATTTCAAATCGGTTGACCAGAAAATTCCCGATACTTTGTTCGACGAAGACACCACCATTCATGTGGGCGGCAAAGAAGTCCATTTGCTGCATGTCGGGCCCGCCCACACGCCCGGCGATACGCTGGTGCACGTGCCTGCTGACCGCACGGTTTACACCGGCGATATCCTGTTTATCGGCGGGCACCCGATTTTATGGGAAGGCCCGGTTCAAAATTGGATTGATGCGTGCGAAAAAATTCAGGCCATGGATGTCGAAACCATTGTGCCGGGGCATGGGCCGATAACCACTAAACAAGGTGTCGAAGAAGTTCGCCAATATTTGCTGACCATCCGCAATGAGGCGCGGCTGCGGTTTGAGGCGGGGCTAAGTTATCAAGAGGCGGCGATGGATATTGCGCTGGGCGTTTTTGACGATTGGGGCGACCGCGAGCGCATTGTGATTAATTGCGCCACGCTGTATCGCGAGTTTGGTGCCGAACACGAGCCGGAAATTGCCGAGCTGTTTGCCGGCATGGCGGCTTATGCGGCGGCGCGTCCGCAAAAGTAACACGCCATGTGCGATGTTGATGCCAATGCGCGAGCGTGAAGCCCCCATGCATATTGACGCCACGGGTCTGACCTGTCCGTTGCCAGTGTTGCGGTTGCAAAAGGCGCTGCGCGGTTTGCCGCCCGCAACGACTATCTGTCTGCACGCCACCGACCCGATGGCGCGCATAGATGTGCCGCATTTTCTGCGCGAACACGGTCATGTATTGGTCGAAACCACCGCCAAACCCGAAGCCGCACCCGGCGGCTTGACGCTTTATGAGTTTGTGATCTGCACGCGTTAAAGCGCTTTCAGCGTGGCTTGAACATCGTCGGAAAAGCCGACGGTTACGGTTGACCCCGCCACACAAACCGGACGCTTGACAAGGCTGGGATTAGCCACCATCAACGCCACCAACTGCTTCTCATCGGTTATGGCTTTTTCGTCATCGCTGAGCTTGCGCCAGCTTGTGCCGCGTCGGTTCAAAACAATATCCAGCGGTTGATGCGACAGCCAGTCATACACCGTTTCAGCTTTCAAGCCTTGTTTTTTGAAGTCGTGAAACGCATAGGCAATGCCCTCGGCCTCAAGCCATTTTCGGGCTTTGCGTACCGTGTCGCAATTCGCGATGCCGTAGAGCGTAAGCGCCATTACTCAGCCGCAATCAGCGCCGCCTGCTCCAATTCGCGCACCTGATCGGCGACCGCGTCATAGGCTTTGGGTGGTGTGATGTTCAGCGTGCGGCGCACCTCGTCAAGCGGACGGGTCAATAAATATTCCCAGTCGGCCGCGGGCAGCCAGTGGGTCTTGCGACCTCTGGTGAAGCCTTCGCGGATCGCTTTGCCAATGCGAAGCTGGGGGGCTTCGCGCATGGTGGCGTGATAGCCCATGGCGATGATCATTAAAATGCCGGGATTTCCAAGCTGGCGCCATGTGAAGGCCAGCAAAGACAATTCGCCAAGCCCGTCGCGGCCATAGCCAGTTGCGACATGCCATAGATCATGGGCGTCGCGCTGGCGCTCGGAAAACACCAAATGGTCGCCGGTTAATTCGAGGTTCGCGCCGCCGCCATCAACGCTGGCTTGGGTCAGCCCGTCAGCCGAGATTTGTTCGGTAACGGTAAAGTCGAGATAGGCGCGCCCCAATGAGCCTTCCGGCTGGGCCGCCAACCATTTGCGGTCTTTCAAATATGACACCAGCGGCCGCTCGGCGCGCAGAATTTTTTCTGCATTGGCGCTTTTGCGAAACCGCTTATACGATCGCACGCTGGAGCGGCGTCCCATCGCCTGTAAAATGATAAACACTTGTTTGGTGTCTTCTTTATCCGCAATCAGTTTTTGCAATGCTGTGGCGATTACCCGCCATTTGCCAAATCCAAACATTTTAAGCCTCACATGCCCCTGTCCGGGCGATATCTCTGTCTTTATCACTGTCTTTTGGTGCCCTCGGTCGGACTCGAACCGACACTCCGTTGAAAGAAACGGATTTTGAATCCGTCGCGTCTACCAATTCCGCCACGAGGGCTCGCGTTTGACGCAGTATACAGAAGCCGCAAGCCAGCGTCCATGGTTTGCTTGCGGCAAGACAGCACGCCCAATCCCCCTTTTCCTCGCCTGTCTGCACCTATATGGTTTCGATATGTTGCGACCACTTTATAACGCCGTGTTAAAACTCTCCGCCCACCGCCGCGCAAGCTGGGTGTTGGGCGCGGTGTCGTTTATTGAAAGCTCGGTTTTTCCGCTGCCGCCCGACTTGCTGCTGGTACCGATGATCTATGCCGAGCGCGCACGCGCATGGATATTGGCGGCAATCACCACCGTCACATCGGCGCTGGGTGCGTTGCTGGGCTATGCCATCGGAGCCTTGTTCTGGGACACGCTCGGCACGCAAATTGTTTTTCTCTATGGCGGGCAAGAAGCTTTTGACAGTTTTCAGGCTTTTTATGCCGATTGGGGGTTGCTGGTCTTGCTGGCTGCTGCCGTAACCTTCCTGCCGTTCAAAATTGCCACCATTGCCAGCGGCGTGGCCGGTCTGCCGCTTTTGGGGTTTTTTATGACGAGCCTGGTCGGGCGCGGCGTGCGGTTTTATTTGGTGGCCGCCGGCGTTTATTATCTTGGCCCCGGCATGCGTAAGCAGTTTGAACGCAATTTTGCGCGCATGTCGGTGGTGACGGGCGTGCTGGCACTTATTTTGTTTGTCTATCTTTTCATGCGGCATTAGGAAACGCACATGCAAAACGACCTCAAAATACATGCAGCTGTGATCACGCTGGCGGGCACAGCTGTGCTGGCAACCGCGCTCATCAGCGAGGTCTGGGGCGGGTTGGTGCCGTGTGCGCTGTGCTTGCAACAACGCTGGCCGTATTATGTGGCCTTGCCGCTGGCGGCGCTAATTTGGGCTGGTGCCGCATCCGCGCCGACTGCCTTGCGCGGCTTGTTGGTGCCGGTGGGCGTCATTTTCGCGCTGGGGGCCGCATTGGGCTTTTATCATGCCGGTGTGGAATATGGGCTGTGGGCCGGGCCGTCCGGCTGCGGCGGTGGCACGGTCGGGTTCGATAGCACTGCCGAATTGCTGAGCGCTATGGCGCAAACCAAGCCCGTGCGCTGCGATGAAGCCGCCTTCACCGTGTTCGGCATATCCATGGCAGGGTATAATTTTCTTGCAAGTGCCGGCTTGGCGCTTGTGGCCTGGCACGGCGCCGGCCGCGCGCTTTCAGAGGAGACACCATCATGACGAAACAAACATCCGAACAAACCCCGACATCGGCGCGCGTCAGCGAAATGATCCGCGTCGACCATGCGGGCGAGCATGGCGCGGTGCGGATTTACGACGGTCAGCTTGCCATTTTCGACCAGGTGCCGGGGTTTGAGGAGACCGCCAAGCTCATTCGTGACATGGCGCAGCACGAACAAACCCATCTCGACCATTTTGACCAACTCATCACCACGCGCCGCGTGCGCCCGACAGTTTTTGGGCCGGCTTGGAATGTGGCGGGATTTGCGCTGGGTGCCGTCACCGCGATGATGGGCGAAAAAGCGGCAATGGCTTGCACCGCCGCCGTTGAAGCGGAAATTGACGCGCATTACGGTGCCCAACTTGACGCGCTTGAAGGTCATGAAGCGGAAGCAGATTTGGCGGCGGCGATTACACAATTTCGCGCCGATGAAGCCGAACATCGCCAAACCGCGCTGGATGCCGGTGCCGAAGACGCCCCCGGCTACGCCCTGATGACACGCATCATCAGGTTTGGGTGCCGCGCCGCCATTCGCGCGTCGGAACGCTATTAAATTTTACTGATTGCGGGCGCGCTTACGGCTCAAGTTCCGTATCCCAATACAGATAGTCCTGCCAGCTTTCGTGGCAGTAATTTGGCGGAAACCGTCGGCCGGTTTCGTGCAACTCATACACGGTCGGTTGGCGCGGCGTGTTGCGCGGCACCATATTGGCCTGCTTCGGCAGACGCCCGCCCTTGCGGAGATTACACGGGCTGCACGCAGCGACAACATTTTCCCATGTCGTGCGGCCTCCGGCGCGGCGCGGAATAACATGGTCAAAGGTCAGATCATGCGGTGAGCCGCAATATTGACAACTAAACCCGTCGCGTAAAAACACGTTAAAGCGTGTGAACGCCGGAAAACGCGGCGGTTTGACGTATGTTTTCAGTGACACAACACTGGGCAGCACAAAATCGGTCGAGGGCGAGCGCACGATCGTATCGTATTCCGATACGATATTGACCCGATCCAGAAACACCGCTTTCAGCGTGTCCTGCCACGACCAAAGCGAAAGCGGGTAATAGCTGAGCGGTCGAAAATCGGCATTGAGCACCAGCGCCGGGCAACTTTCTGGATTTTTAAAATCCGGCGGGGCCGCTTTGACGAAATCACTTATATCCGGTCGTGCTATTTGCATCTCTGTCACACCCTTTCTGATCTGACTACCACCGAAGCTCTTCGATTCGTTACCGAATCACCCTGCCTCAATTATGCCAAAAAAAGTGACGCGAGTGTTACATGACGGCGGCGCAATGCCAAGCCACAGGCCATCAGACCTTTTGTCGCTGTTGGCCGTAATACACCCATAGCAGCCGTGCCGCGGCACCGCGATACGGCGACCACACTTGCGCCAGCCCCGCCAGTTGTGCCGCATCGGGGCGGGTGTTTTTGCGATATAGCAGACGATAGCCCTCCTGCAAGGCAAGGTCGCCCGCCGGAAAGCAATCCGCGCGGCGCATATTGAACAGCAAATAGCAATCTGCCGTCCACGGCCCAATACCGGTCAGCGCGGTGAGCATCTCATGTGCCACATCATTTTCGGCGCGGTGCAGCGCGGCAAACCGCAAGCGCTCATCCAGCACGGCTTGGGCCAGTCCCGACAGATAGCGCCGCTTGGGGGCCGACACCCCACATGCTGCCAGCGCCGCATCCTCAAGCGCCAGCCAAGCTTGCGGGGTCATTTCGGGCAGTTGGGCATTGACCCGATTTTGAATGGCGGTCGCCGCCGCGGTTGACACTTGCTGGGCGATTAAAATCCGTACAAGCCCGGCAAAGCCGGTTTGTGCCCGGCGCATGGGCGGCACCCCATAAGTTTCATAAACATAGCCGAGACGGGCATCTTGCGCCGCAAGCTGCCGACACGCATAGTCGAGATCGGCATTGGTGTTAAATTTTTTCATGCGGGCTACAGTATCCGCAGATTGTCGATGATGGAAAAGCAAAAAAATTTCGTGACCCGCTTTGCGCCCAGTCCAAATGGCTGGCTGCATCTGGGCCACGCCTATTCCGCGCTGCTGGCGGCGCAGCAGGCAGCCCAGCATAACGGCGCATTTTTGCTGCGTATTGAAGACATCGACACAGGTCGCGCGCGCCCGCATTTTGTCGACGGCATTTATCAAGACCTGGCTTGGCTGGGGCTGACATGGCCCGAGCCCGTGCTCGTGCAATCCACGCGATTTGCGGTTTACGAAGCTGCGCTGGCGTCTTTGCGCGACCGCGACCTGGTGTATCCGTGCTGGGCGTCGCGGGCCGAGATTGCCGCAGCGATTGACGCCATGCCGGGCGGCGGCGAAAACTGGCCGCGCGACCCTGACGGCGCGCCGGTTTATCCGGGGCTTTACCGCGATATCAGCACCGAACACCGACAAAGCCTGATGTGGCGCGGCGGCGGCTATGCGTGGCGCTTGCGGATGCACCGCGCGATCGCCGAGGCGGAAAAACTGAATGACGGCCCGATATTTTTCACCGAAGTTTCGAGCGGGACGCCGCAACGTATCGACGTTGACGGGCATCGTTTTGGCGATGTCGTGCTGGCGCGCAAAGATATGCCGACCAGCTATCATCTGAGCGTGGTCATTGACGATGCCGATCAGCGCATAACCCAAGTGACACGCGGGCGCGACCTGTTAAACGCAACCCACATCCACCGCGTGTTGCAGATTTTGCTGGGCCTTCCGGAACCGCAATATTTTCATCACGCCTTGGTGCGCGATGTGTCGGGGAGGCGCTTGTCAAAGCAGGCGGGCGATCCGGGCTTTCGGGGTCTGCGTCAAGACGGCTACAGCCGCGACGCGGTGATTGCCGCCCTGCCGCCACCGCTCGGCACTGCTGCGTCGCTTTAACGCGCGCAGCTTGCAGGCGCTTGCCAACATTTGCGCGTCCTGTATGCTGGCGCCATGAGTGTTGCCCTAGACATGTCTGCCGATGAAACGCCCGATATTCAGGCGCTTGTAGACAGAACCCGTGCGGTCGCCAAGGCGCTGGAAGCGTGTCAAAGCGGCCTGGAAAGCCCTTTGCCCGAGCATTTGGTCGAAAGCCAGTTCGCCCGCCATGGACGTGCATGGGCGGCAACTTATGTGGCCGTGCTGACACAACTGGCCGATTATTGCGCCGATTTGGCGGCCCAAAGCCGTTTGGGGGCGCTTGAATATCATCTGGTACATATTGTCTATGGCGAATATCTGAACCAGCTGGCCGGTGGTCTGCCGATGAGCCAGGGCGAAATTGTGCGCCCGACCGATATGGGGCTAACCGACCCCTTGCCGGGATTTGAAAGTGCCGACATTGCGTATTTCCGCGCGCACGGCAACACATCGGCTCGGCGCGGGGAAGCCGCTGAATTACTGGCGCAACTTGTTACCCCCGAAGCCGATTCCGGCCTCGATGAGACGCATTTGATGATCCGCGACCAGTTTCGCCGGTTTGCCGAAGACAAGGTTATGCCGCACGCGCATGGCTGGCATTTGGACGATGCGCTGATCCCGCTTGAACTGATTGACGAAATGGCCGGTCTGGGCGTGTTCGGCCTGACCATTCCGGAAAGTTTTGGCGGGTTGGGCATGGGCAAGCAGGCCATGTGCGTTGTCTCGGAAGAATTATCGCGCGGCTATATTGGCGTCGGCTCATTGGGCACGCGCACGGATATCGCCGCCGAACTGATCATGCAAAACGGCACGCAAGCGCAAAAGGAAAAATATCTGCCTTCCATCGCCAGCGGCCAAATTTTGCCCACAGCGGTGTTTACCGAGCCCAATACGGGTTCAGACCTGGCAAGCCTGACAACACGCGCCAAAAAGACCGATGACGGCTATCGCGTTTTCGGCGCCAAAACATGGATCACCCATGCCGCGCGCGCCGATCTCATGACCTTGCTGGTACGCAGCGAAGCCGACATTAAAGGCCATGCCGGGCTTTCCATGTTTTTGGCAGAAAAGCCACGCGGCACGGATGACGACGACTTTCCCGTGGACGGGCTAAGCGGCGGCGAAATCAGCGTTTTAGGCTATCGCGGCATGAAGGAATATGATCTGGGCTTTGACGATTTTCATGTCGACGACGATGCGCTTTTGGGTGGGCAGCCGGGCGCAGGTTTCAAACAGCTTATGCAAACTTTTGAAAGCGCGCGCATTCAAACCGCCGCGCGCGCCGTGGGCGTGGCGCAAAGCGCGCTCGATCTGGCTTTCAAATATGCGCTGGATCGCCAGCAATTTGGCAAGGCAATTTTCAGCTTTGAGCGCATTAGCGGCAAAATCGTGATGATGGCGGCAGAAATTCTGGCCGCACGTCAACTGACCTATTTTGCGGCGCGGCGCAAAGAAATGGACGCGCGCTGCGATGTGGAAGCGGGCATGGCAAAATTACTGGCAGCGCGCGTGGCATGGGCGGCGGCTGATAATGGCTTGCAAATCCACGGTGGCAACGGCTTTGCGCTGGAATACCCGATCAGCCGCGTGTTATGCGATGCGCGTATTCTGAATATTTTCGAAGGGGCGGCAGAAATTCAGGCCGATATTATTGCCCGACGCATTGTGGCGACTAAATAACACTAAGAAGCACCGTTAACTGAAACAGGAAAAATCATGGCTTTGGTCAATTATATGATCCCTCTGGGGCTGGCGGCTGTGACGGCTGTGTTGCTCGCCGGCCTGTTGAATATGCTGCGTAGCGGCAGCGCCAGCACCTCGCAAAAGCTGATGCGCTGGCGCGTCGGGCTGCAATTTGCGACCGTGGTGCTGGTTATGCTGGGATTTTACCTCTCAGGGGGATAGATTTGGCGCGAATATCGGAACATCCGACATGGTCAAACTGACAAAAATCTACACGCGAACAGGCGATGACGGCACCACCGGCCTTGCCGACGGCACACGCCGCGCCAAGCATGATTTGCGGGTCGCGTGCTATGGCACAATCGACGAGGCCAATGCCGCGCTGGGTCTTGCGCGCACCGCCCTTGAGGAAACATCCGAACTGTCTGCGGTGATTTTGCGTCTGCAAAATGATTATTTCGATCTGGGCGCAGATCTGGCAACACCGGATCCGAATATGGAAGGCGCGTTGCGTATCACCGACGCGCAAGTTGCGCGGCTGGAAACAGAAATTGACAGCCTCAATGGCGAGCTTGACGCGCTGGAAAGCTTTATTTTGCCCGGCGGCACACATACAGCCGGCTATCTGCATCTTGCCCGTACCATTACGCGGCGCGCCGAGCGCGAATTATGCGCCGCCATTGCCGAAGGCGATGGGGATATATCACAGGCGGCGCGACAATTTTTAAATCGCGCCTCGGATTTGTTGTTTGTTGCGGCAAGGGTGGCGAACAATAATGGTAAATCGGACATCCTCTGGCAGCCGGGCTTGAACCGATAAGCAAGAAATTTCGCGCATTTTGACGCAGGTGCGAAGCTTTGCGCGAATTGACTTATCAGGGCCAATTCTCTAATTATGCGGCAAGGCGTGCCGACACGCGCCCAATTATGGAGAACGCACATGAAAATTCTGGTCCCGGTCAAACGGGTGGTCGATTACAACGTGAAAATCCGCGTTAAACCGGACGGGTCGGGGGTTGACCTCGCTAATGTCAAAATGTCGATGAACCCGTTTTGTGAAATCGCCGTGGAAGAGGCCGTGCGCCTGCAAGAAGCCGGCAAGGCAAGCGAAATTATCGTCGTTTCCGTCGGCCCCAGCCAGGCGCAAGAAACCATCCGAACCGGCCTCGCCATGGGTGCCGATCGCGGTATTTTGGTGCAGACGGACGAAGACATGGAGCCGTTGGGCATTGCCAAGCTGCTCAAGGCGGTGATTGCCGAGGAAAATCCGGATCTGGTTATTCTGGGCAAACAGGCGATTGATGGTGACAATAATCAAACCGGACAAATGCTCGCCGCCCTGCTGGGCTGGCCGCAAGGCACTTTTGCTTCGGCGCTTGATTTTGCCGATGACAAATTGCAAGTCACACGCGAGATCGATGGCGGCTTGCAGACGGTCAAGCTGACCACGCCCGCCGTGATCACAACCGATCTGCGGTTGAACGAGCCGCGCTATGCCTCGCTGCCCAATATTATGAAAGCGAAAAAGAAGCCGATCGACGAAAAAACCATCGCCGATTATGGCGTTGATGTTGCGCCACGGCTCGAGATTGTAAATGTCGCGGAGCCACCCGAGCGCGAAGCCGGGGTTAAGGTAGAAACCGTGGGCGAATTGGTTGAAAAACTCAAAAACGAAGCAGGGGTGCTGTAATGAACACGCTTTTGATCGCAGAACACAATAATGAGACGCTGGCCGACGCCACCGTCAAATCCGTAACAGCCGCCGCGCAAATGGGCGGGGAACTGCACGTGCTGGTTGCCGGGGCAAATTGTGCCGCCGTCGGCGAAGCCGCCGCCAAGCTGGACGGCGTCGCCAAAGTGCTGGTCGCCGATGATGGCATGTATGAAAAGCAGTTGGCCGAGCCCATGGCTGCACTGGTAACGAGCATGGCCGATGGCTATGCCACGATTGCCTCGCCGGCCTCGACCAATGGCAAAAACTTCATGCCGCGTATTGCCGCGCTTCTTGACTGCTCACAAATTTCCGACATCACGGCGGTTGTTGACGGGCAGACATTCGAGCGCCCGATTTATGCGGGCAATGCCATTCAGACCGTGCGGACAAGCGAGCCGTGCAAAGCCATTACCATCCGCTCGACGGCGTTTGCCGCTGCAGGCGATGGCGGCAGCGCCGCTGTCGAGGCTGTCGGTGCGGGCGACAATCCGGGCATTTCGGAATTTATCGGCGAAGAACTGACCAAATCCGACCGCCCGGAACTGACATCGGCAAAAATCGTTGTGTCCGGTGGTCGCGGCATGCAGTCGGGCGACAATTTCCCGCTGCTTGAAAAAATCGCCGACAAGCTGGGCGCAGCCGTGGGCGCATCGCGCGCGGCGGTGGATGCGGGCTTTGTGCCCAATGATTATCAGGTTGGGCAAACGGGCAAGGTTGTTGCGCCCGAGCTTTACATCGCTGTCGGCATTTCCGGTGCCATTCAACATCTGGCGGGCATGAAGGACTCCAAAGTCATTGTTGCCATCAATAAGGATGAAGAAGCACCGATTTTCCAGGTCGCGGATTACGGTCTGGTTGCCGACTTGTTTACGGCTGTTCCCGAACTCGAAGGCGAATTGGAAAAAGCGGGTCTTTAGACAAGTCTCGAAAAGGGGCGCGGCCCGCCAAGGAGAATAAGAATTATGGCGGACACCACCGTTGGTATTATCGGCGCCGGTCAGATGGGCAGTGGCATTGCCCATGTTTTTGCGCTGTCGGGATATCGCGTGCTGCTGAACGATATCGCCCAAGACCGCATCGAGGCCGGTATTGCCACAATCTCGGGCAATTTGAACCGCCAGCTTGCGTCCGGGCGTATTGACGAAAGCGTTCGGGATGCCGCGCTCGCGCGCATTGTCCCTGCCGCCAGCCTCAACACCATGGCCGACACCGCGCTTGTTATCGAGGCGGCAAGCGAAAATGAAGAGATCAAAACGGGGATTTTGAAAGAAGTCTGCGCGGTTTTATCGCCCGACGCCCTGATCGCCTCAAACACATCTTCAATCTCCATAACGCGGCTCGCGGCGGCAACCAGCCGACCGGAAAAATTTATCGGCATGCATTTCATGAATCCGGTGCCGGTGATGGAACTCGTCGAAATCATTCGCGGCATCGCGACCGATGACGAGACCTATGGCAAAGCGGTCGACATTGTTGCATCGCTTGGCAAAACCTCTTGTGCGGCCGAAGATTTTCCCGCCTTTATCGTCAACCGCATTTTGCTGCCCATGATTAACGAAGCCGTGTATGCGCTTTATGAGGGTGTCGGCAATGTCGAGAGCATCGACAAGGCCATGCGTTTGGGTGCCAATCACCGCATGGGCCCGTTCGAGCTGGCCGATTTCATTGGTCTGGATACATGTCTGTCGATTATGCAGGTTTTGTATGATGGTTTGGGCGACACCAAATACCGCCCGTGCCCGCTCTTGGTCAAATATGTCGAGGCCGGATGGCTGGGGCGCAAAGCCGGGCGCGGCTTTTACGACTATTCCAGTGATGCGCCGGTACCAACGCGTTAGGGCAGTTGCGCTAATCCGCGACCGCAATTTTTTCCAGTTCTGCATCCAAAATCGCATGCACGGCCGGGCTGTTCCAGTCGGCTTCACCCGCCAATCTGCCGATTTCGCGGCCCGTTGCATCGAGCACAAATGTCGTCGGCAGACCGATAAGCCCGACGGCGCGCGCCGACGCATAGCTGGGATCATGGGCTTGCGTCAGATGTTGCACGCCCAACTCGGCGAGGAATTTTTTCGGCTTGTCGGCTGAACCCCGGTCAAGCGCCAGCGCCAAAACGCGCAATGGCGCATCCGCATAGCGCGCTTGCAGCGCATCGAATAGTGGCATTTCGCGGCGGCACGGCGCGCACCATGTCGCCCAGAAATTAACCACCACAACCTCGCCGCGAAACCGCGACAGATCGGATTTTTCCACCTCACCCGAGGCCAACAACAAATCAAAAGATATTTCGGGCACGGCGCGCGGCGGAGAAAAAGCTACGAAATTTTCCAGCTCGGTTTCTTGGGCTTGGTTTTGATCCGCACCGGACGGCTTGCCTTTGCCACCCCCGTTCAGGTATAGGGTCAAGGACACGGCGGCAATGACGCCGAGCAAAACACTGGCAATGCGGGCGGCGTGGCGAATAGAGAACTGCATCGGACTTCCTGCTTTGGAGAATTAAATGAGCAATCGCATGTGGGGCGGCAGATTTGGCGCCAGCCCCGACGACATAATGGAAGAAATAAACGCATCCATCGGATTTGACCAGAGGCTGTTTGCCCAGGACATTCGCGGCTCGCGCGCGCATTGCGATATGCTGGCCGCCCAAGGCATTATTTCTGGAGAAGATGCGGCGTCCATTGATGCGGGCTTGGCGCAGATCGAGGCCGAGATCGAGGCCGGCGCGTTTTCTTTTTCGCGGGCGCTGGAGGATATTCACCTGAATATCGAAGCGCGGCTCACCGATATTATTGGCCCGGCAGCCGGACGATTGCACACGGCGCGTTCGCGCAATGATCAGGTCGCCACTGATTTTCGGCTATTTCTGCGCGACAGCCTCGAGCATCTTGGCGCCCAGACAACGGCGCTGATGCGCGTATTAGCCGAACACGCTGAAACCCATGCGGCCCTGATTATGCCCGGCTTCACGCATTTGCAGCCGGCCCAGCCGGTTACGTATGGCCATCATTTGCTGGCCTATGTCGAAATGCTGTCGCGCGACCGCAGCCGGTTTGCCGATGCGCGCGCGCGGCTGAACCAGTGCCCGCTCGGCGCGGCAGCTTTGGCCGGCACACCATTTCCGATTGACCGTCACGCCACAGCCGACGCATTAGGGTTTGACGCGCCCACGGCAAACTCCATCGACAGTGTTTCGGCACGCGATTTTGCGCTTGAAGCGCTTTCCGCCATGGCGATTTGCGCCACGCATTTGTCGCGGCTGGCCGAAGAGATTGTGATTTTCGCCTCACCCGATTTTGGCTTTCTGGAGCTACCCGATGCGTTTTCGACCGGCTCGTCCATCATGCCGCAAAAGCGCAATCCCGACGCTGCCGAACTGGTGCGTGCCAAAAGCGGGCGCATTATCGGTGCGCTGACCGGCCTATTCGTGGTGATGAAAGGGCTGCCGCTGGCATATTCCAAAGACATGCAGGAAGACAAGGAAGGCGTGTTCAACGCCCTCGACAGCGTGTCTTTATGTCTGGCGGCAATGACCGGCATGATGGAAAAACTGACACCTGTGCCCGAGCGCATGCGCGCCGCCGCGGGCAAAGGGTTTTCCACCGCAACTGATTTGGCCGACTGGCTGGTGCGTAAGGCCGATGTGCCGTTTCGCGATGCCCATCACATTACCGGCGCACTGGTGGCACTGGCCGAGCAACAAGCTTGCGATCTGGCCGATCTCGACCTCGACACCATGCAGAATGTCGATGCGCGGATTACCGATGATGTTTATTCCGTGCTAAGTGTAGAAAACTCGGTCGCCAGCCGTACCAGCTTTGGCGGCACGGCACCGGATAATGTGCGCGCAGCGGCGCAAAGCTGGTGCGCCGCGCTGGCCGACGACAAATCTTAACGCAAGCGGGGACGCGTGATGAGAACGATAAATATGCTGCTGCTGGCAGCGCTCTTACTGGCAGCACCTTTGTCGGCCTGTGGCAAACGCGGCGCACTTGTTTTGCCGCCCGCCCAGACCGATTAGGCCGGACCGATAAGGATAGGCGCATGGATCATTTTGAGTACCGCGACGGCGTTTTGCATGCCGAAGACGTAAACCTTGTCGATTTGGCTGACACGGTCGGCACACCATTTTATTGTTACAGCACGGCGACGCTGCGCCATCATTACAGTGTGTTGCACGATGCGTGCGCGCAAGCCGGGCTGAACGACACGCTGATCTGTTATTCGGTCAAGGCCAATTCAAATATTGGTGTTATTGCCACGCTGGCGCGCCTTGGCGCGGGCGCGGATATCGTCTCGCTGGGCGAATTGCACCGGGCAAGGGCGGCAGGCGTCGCGCCGGAAAAAATCGTATTTTCGGGGGTCGGCAAAACCGATGATGAAATGGCGGCGGGGCTGGAAGCGGGCATCCGGCAATTTAATGTCGAAAGCCTTGCCGAGCTTGACCAGCTTGGCGAGGTCGCAGGACGGCTGGGCAAAACAGCGCGCGTCGCGTTGCGCGTTAATCCGGATGTCGACGCGGGCACGCATGAGAAAATCTCAACCGGTAAGGCCGAAAACAAGTTCGGTATTGCGTGGGAAGACGCCGAAGCGGCTTACGCCCATGCGGCCGGGCTGGCCGGTCTTGAACCATGCGCGATCGACATTCATATCGGCAGTCAAATCACCGATCTGGCGCCGTTCAAAACCGCTTTTGAAAAAACCGCAGATTTGCTGGCGCGCCTGCGCGCTAAGGGGCAGACCATCACCCAGCTTGATCTGGGCGGTGGGCTGGGTGTGCCGTATCAGCGCAATAATGAAACCCCGCCCGACCCGCTGGCCTATGCGCGCTTGATCGCTGAAAATTTTGCCGATAGCGGTTGCCAGATCATATTGGAACCGGGCCGGCTGATTGCCGCGAATGCCGGCATTTTGGTCACGCGCGTGATCCGCACCAAGCAAGGTCAGGCGAAAAATTTTATGATTGTCGATGCCGCCATGACTGAACTTGTGCGCCCGACCCTATATGGCGCGCATCACGATATTGGCCTTGTGCAACAGCGCGACGGCGACATGTTGGCCTGGGATGTTGTCGGGCCGGTGTGCGAAAGCGGCGATTTTCTGGGCCTGGCACGCGACCTGCCCGAATTGGAGCCGGGCGGGTTGCTGGCTGTGTTTTCGGCCGGGGCTTATGGCGCGGTGCTCGGCTCAAGCTATAACACGCGCCCTGCCGCGCCGGAGGTTTTGGTCGACGGCGCGCGCCACGACGTGGTGCGTAATCGTCCCAGCTATGCGGACATGCTGGCGGGCGAAAAGCTTCCCGACTGGCTCGACACGGGCGCGGGCTAAAAAAGCAAAAGAAAGCAAGGTGCATGGGGCGGATTTTTCTGCCAGACTGAGCGCGTGAGATGAAGGTGTGGCGATGATCCGGTTGCAAAATGTCTGCCTGAATTATGATGGTGGGCCGAACATTCTGGACAATATAGATTTGGCGCTGGATGAAGGCTCGTTTCATTTTTTGACCGGCCCGTCCGGCGCAGGCAAGACATCTTTGCTCAAGCTGATTTTTCTGGCGCACCGTCCAAGCGCTGGTCAGCTTGATCTTTTTGGACAAAATGTGAAAACCCTGACGCGCGCACAACTGGCAATGATGCGGCGGCAAATCGGCGTGGTGTTTCAGGATTTCCGGCTCATTGACCACCTCAGCGTCTATCAGAACGTCACCCTGCCCTTGCGTATTGCCGGCAAACGCGAGGCTGATTACCGCGACAATGTAACCGAATTGCTGCGCTGGGTCGGCCTTGGGCACCAGATGGACAGCAAGCCCGAGACATTGTCGGGAGGCGAAAAACAGCGCGCCGCCATCGCGCGTGCCGTGATCGCGCGCCCGCGCCTCATCGTGGCCGACGAACCAACAGGCAATGTTGACCCCGAAATGGGTATTCGCTTGCTGCGTCTGCTGGACGAGTTGAACAAAATGGGCACGACCATTTTGATTGCCACGCACGATAATTACATTTGGTCGAGTTTTAACCATCCGCGGCTGCATCTGGAAAATCAGCATATTCAGCGTTTGGCCCCGGAGGCAGCGCCCTATGTTTGAAAAAAGCGCCGCCGCGACACCCCTTTTGCCGCCGCGCAATATGGCGGGCCCGGCGCTGCTGGCCGTGACCGTGGTGATGACCTTGCTCGCATGTCTGGCGCTGGGCAGCACGGTGCTGGTTGATCGCGCCGCCGAACGGTGGCTGACGCGCGCCACCAGCGCCGTGAGTATTCAGATTGTCGAAACGCGCAGCCAGACGGCGGATGAACAATTACCTGCGGTCCTGCGCGAATTGGCCGCCACACCCGGCGTCGGCAATTTCCACGTTCTCGACAAGGACGAGCTTATCCGCTTGCTGGAACCGTGGCTGGGCACCGGCAATATCTCGACCGATTTGCCGTTGCCGCTTTTGATCGAAGTGTCACCCGATCCCACGGCAAAATTTGCCGAAGAAGCTTTACGCGCGCGCCTCACCGCCGTCGCGCCCGGTGCGCGGCTTGATACGCATGGGCGTTGGCGCGAGATGCTCGAACGCATGGCGCGGGCGTTGCGGTTTTTTGCCGGGCTCGTGCTTGTTATGGTGACCTTGGCGACGGGCACGGTGATTTTATTTGCCACCCGCGCCGGGCTGAAAACCAATGAAGACATTCTCGATGTGCTGCACCAAATCGGCGCGCAGGACAGTTTTATCTCGCGGCGCTTTGAAAAACACTTTGTCAAGCTTACGGCGATTGCCTCGGCGCTGGGGTTTTTGGCGGCGCTGGCGTTTTTTTATGCCCTCGGCTCGCTCGTGCCCGATGCCCGCAGCGCAGCCTTTCTGGTCTATCTTGTCTGCGTTCCGGCCTTAGCGGTACCCTTTAGCTGGCAGGTCACCCGCTACTATGTCATGACAAGCCTCAAGACGCGCGTGTAAGCTGAAAGCTCATGACGCGATTTGAAGATAATGACGAACAACACCTGGCGCGGAAAATTTTCCGCCAGCTTTTGATGATGCTGGGCGGCGCGCTGGTGGTTTTTGCATTTTTCTTTGGCCTGTTTGCCAATAGCCTCGATACCGAGGCCGGTGACGTGCCCGCGGCCGATGGCATTGTTGTTTTCACCGGCACGGCCAGCGCGCGCATTTCTGCCGGGCTCGACATGCTGGCGCGCGGCAAAGGCCAGCGCCTGTTGATTTCAGGCGTTTATGCGGATCAGAATTTCGACACGATTTTGACCATGGCACCGGACGGTGTCGACAATGTCTCATGCTGTTTGGATCTTGACTATATTGCCAAGGACACGCGTGAAAATGCTCATGAAACAGCGCTCTGGGCCGAGATCCACGGCTATCGCTCGCTCATTATCGTCACCAGCGCCCACCATGTGCCCCGTGCTTATTTGGAAATGCGCCGCGCCATGCCGGCCATTCGCCTGTCGACCTATCCGGTGGTGCTGGAAAATGTGCGTCTCGATGCGTGGTGGCGCTATTCGGGCACTTTCGCTTTACTACTCGGAGAATATGTGCGCTATATTTGGTCGCTCACCGGGCTTCCTGTATTTAGCTGACCGATTATATGTTTAACCGTTCGCGCATTTGGCTGTTTGCCCCGTTTATCGGGCTGTTTTTTCTTGGCGTCGGCTTTTTCTCTTTGTGGTCTTATGCTGGCGACGAGGTTGAAGCGCGTCTCGAAGCAGAAAATATAACTTGGCAAAGTCTGGCGCGCTCTGGCTTTCCTGCCCGCCTGACCATGGATTTCGTCGCGATGGGCTGGCGCACGCAAAACCTCGCTTGGTCGGTGCCCGCTTTGCGCTTTACCGTCATGCCGTTTGAAACCGACCATGCCGTCGTGGATTTTTCATCACCGCATCGCATCACCACAGCGTTTGGAAAAATGCGTATCGACCATAGCGGCAACCTCGCCAGCCTGGTTTTGGACACACAAGGCTTGGCGCGCGCCTCGTTCAGCTTCACCAAGCCGCAAGTTCAAATCATGACGACGAAAGAAAATATTGCGTTGGCGGGCGACGATGTAAAACTGCATATACGCCGCGCACCCGATAATGCCGCGCGCACCGATATTGCGCTGCGGACAGGGCGTATAACAGGCGATGCGCGCCTTGGCATTTCGCGCAGCGAGATCGACATTAACACGCCGCAAAGCTGGCTGACCGATGCGCCCGCGGCCGGCGACCTTGTCGGCATTGATAATTTTATCATTACCCGCGACGCGCTGACCTTTCGCGGCTCGGGGCGCATGAAACTCGCTGCCAGCGGGTTTGTCGACGGCAAGCTGGATATGGATGTGGTCAACCTCGTTGCGCTTTTTGAATTGTTGGAAGATGCGGGCCTCACCCGCAAACGCGACCGCCAAAAACTGATGTTATTGGCGCAGCTTTCCTCGGCATTTTCAGGAAAATCGCGCGACCGTTTGCAAGTGCCGTTGCGGTTTCGCGAGGCGCGCAGCTTTATCGGCTCGCTTGAGGTCGGCCCGGCTCCGCGCTGGCGTTAGCCTGTATCGGGTTTGGCGGGCAGGTCGCGGCCAAAATTCGGCACATCGACATCTTGGCCGGCATCGATCACGCTTTGGCGAATTTCGCGGGTCTGACTGAACGTGTTTTGCAAGTAATCCGCATCGCCATGGCGAATGGCGCGTTGTAGGGCGACAAGGTCTTCATTGAAACGCCCCAGCATTTCCAAAACAGCCTGTTTGTTTTGCAGAAAAATATCGCGCCACATGACCGGGTCGGACGCGGCAATGCGGGTGAAATCGCGAAAACCACTGGCGGAATATTTGATAACCGTACTGCGCGTATCGCTTTCGAGCTGGGCTGCCGTGCCGACAATATTAAAAGCGATGAGATGCGGCAAATGGCTGGTGATCGCCAGTACAAGATCATGGTGGCGTGCATCCATAAACTCGACATCGCTGCCAATATCGCGCCACAGCCCTGCCACGGTTTCGACCGCGCGCAAATTCGTCTCGCCGGGCGGGGTCAAAATGCACCAGCGCCCCTCGAATAATTCGGCAAAACCGGCATCGGGGCCGGAAAACTCCGTGCCCGCGATCGGATGACCGGGAACGAGATACACCTCATCCTTCAACAGCGGCAAGATTTCATCGAGCACGCATTGTTTGACCGAACCGACATCGGTGAGCACCGTGCCCGCTTTCAGCACCGGCATTATTTCAACCGCCAGCGGCGTCATGGCGCTGAGCGGCACGTTCAGAAATACAACATCGGCGCCGTGTGCCGCGTGTGCGGCGCTGTCATGAACGGCATCGACAAAGCCCAGTTCGCGAGCCCGCGCGCGCGTTTCTGGCGAGCGCGCATAACCGGTAATATGAGCAGCGACGCCATTTTTCTTAAATGCATGACCCAGCGACGAGCCGATGAGCCCCAGCCCGATTAACGCAATATGCGGCTTGCTCATCCGCGCCCCTCCGCGGCATCTGTCTGGTTGACAAAATCCGTCAGGGCGCTGAGCGCGGCGCGATTGGCTGCTTCGGTACCAATGCTCAGGCGCAGCGCATGAGGTAGACCATAAGCCGTGAGGCCGCGTGGGATGACACCGCGCGCGCATAAAAACGCTTCGGCGGCGGCGGCCTGTTCACCGTTTTCAAACTCGACCAAAATAAAATTGGCAAAAGACGACCGCACGCTAAACCCGATGCCACCAAGCTGCTGCGCCAGCCATTCGCGCCATTGCGTATTATGCGCGCGGCTGGTGTCGATATGCGCTTGGTCCTCAAGCGCAGCAAGACCCGCCGCCAGAGCGGGTTGATTAATGTTGAACGGCCCGCGCAGACGGTTCAAAACCGCGGCAATATCCGGCGGGCAATAGCCCCAACCCAGTCGCAAGGCAGCCAGCCCATAGGCTTTGGAAAATGTGCGCGTGGTCACGACATTATCGTGCCGCTCGACAAGGTCAAAACCCGCCGGATAGGTTTGCGGGTCGCAATATTCGGCATACGCCCCATCCAGCACCAAAATCGTGTCGCCGCCCAGCCCCGCATGCAGACGCACAATATCGTCCTGCGCCAACATGGTGCCGGTCGGATTATTCGGATTTGCCAAGAACACCATGCGGGTGGCCGGCGTGACCGCCGCCAAAAGCGTGTCGACATTGGCCGTTAACGCGGTTTCTGGCACGGCGATTGGCTGGGCGCCCGTAGCGCGGCTGGCAAGTTTGTATATCAAAAACGCATGTTCGGTGTGCAACACCTCATCGCCCGGGCCCAAATAGGCTTGCGCCAGCAACTGCAAAATTTCGTCCGACCCGTTGCCGCAGACAATATTGTCGGCATTCAGCCCGTTCAGTTCTGCCAGGCCCATGCGTAAGGCGGTGGCGTGCCCGTCGGGATAAATCGACGGGTCGAAGGGTTTTTCAAGCGCCGCGCATGCGTGCGCGCTGGCACCCAGCGGATTTTCATTGGCCGACATTTTATACGGCTCGGCAACGCCTTTGACCGCGTCGCGCCCGCCGACATAAGCCGGCATGTCGAGTATGCCTTGTTTTGGAACCGGTTTCATGCTCACGCCTCCTGCTCGTCGGGAACATGCAAAAGGTCATAATTTCCAAGCCAGACGACAGACGGGCCATATTTATCGGCGATCTCGTCGGCGTGCAAGAGTGCGGGGATTTCAACCAGCGTGTCGGCCCCATTCCGGGCAATCACGCGGCCGACGGCGGTCGCATCACCGTGCGCCAAGCGCGCGCGCACCAGCGTCACCATGCCGGCCCGTGGTTCAACCGACACCGCGCCATAGCAAAGCCCGCCTGCGTGCGCGCCTCCCCCCTGGCCCCGATCCGCGGGCTGCAAAATTGGCAGGCGTGCAAAAACGCCGGCACCTCCCGTCGGCATAAATTGCGTGTCGAGCGGCACCACCGCCACTGCGCGCGGGTCATTGTCACACGCGCGCGCGGCTGCTTCTGCGCTTTCATGCAGATGATATTGCAGCGCCGTGCCAAAGTGATCGCGGGCCAGCGCCGCTGTTTGCCCACACACATGCACGTCCAGCCCACCTTGTTGCACAAGCGCCGCACCGATGATTTCGCGCCACACCGCCAGTAGGCTCGCGAGGCCGAATGGCGGCTTTTGGCTGGCATGCCAGTCGACGAGCGCCTGCATTTGCTGTATTTCGCGCGCCGGACGCAGCGGCGTGGTTGCCGGCTCATGCGCCTTCGAGCGCGCCACATCTTCCACCAGCCGCGCGCGCGCCACTAGCAGATCGCGCAGCTGCGCGTCCAGCGTATCAATTTGCTCCCGAACTGCATCCAATCCGGTTTTGGTCGCGTTTTCGTCCATGCCTGTCCTGAAAGCTATGGGTGTTTTTCAATAGCGCCTAGTCTTAAGGGGCAAGAGCGTGTAAATCAAAGGAAAGATTGATTTAAACGATAAGTTTGGCAGGTCTATTGCGATTTGCAGATCATGCTAAATCAGCCTACCAATCGGGTCGGGGGATATATGACCGGGCATGAAAATTCGGCCAATGGCGAGCACCTTGTTCTCGAAAACGCACAGCTGACCCTGGATAACGGGTCGGTGCTGGAAGCGTTGACGCTCGCCTATCGCACCTATGGTCAGCTCAATGACGACAGGTCAAACGCCATATTGATTTGCCATGCGCTGACCGGCGACCATCACCCGAGCGGTGCCAACCCGCTGACCGGACGCGCCGGCTGGTGGGATAATATGGTTGGTGCGGGCAAGCCTATCGACACGGACAAATATTTCGTTATCTGCCAGAACGTCGTGGGCGGCTGCGCGGGGTCAACGGGCCCGTCAACGCTGCGCGCGGACGGCACGCCTTATGGTCTCGATTTTCCGGTCATTACAATCGGCGACATGGTGCGCGCGCAAAACCTGCTGCTGGATCGGCTGGACATACCGGACCTGTTTTGCGTCATTGGCGGGTCGATGGGCGGCATGCAGGTATTACAATGGGCGGCGGCACATGGCGAGCGGGTGTTCTCGGCCATTCCCATCGCAACGTCAGCGCGCCATTCTTCGCAAAACATCGCCTTTCACGAAGTTGGTCGTCAGGCGATCCTCGCCGACCCGGACTGGCATGGCGGCAATTACGCCGCGGAAAATACCGCGCCGCGCAAAGGTCTTGCCGTTGCCCGCATGGCGGCGCATATCACCTATTTGTCGGAGGCCGCATTGCAACGCAAATTCGGACGCAACCTGCAAGACCGCGACCAGTTGAGCTATGGTTTTGAAGCGGATTTCCAGATCGAAAGCTATCTGCGCCATCAGGGGATCAGTTTTGTCGACCGCTTCGATGCCAACAGCTATCTCTACATCACCCGCGCCATGGATTATTTCGACCTCGCCGCCGAACATGGCGGCACGTTGGCGCATGCCTTTGCCAATACCAAGGCGCGGTTTTGCGTTGTCTCGTTCACCAGCGACTGGCTGTTTCCCACCAGTGAAAGCATCGCGCTGGTGCGCGCGCTTAATGCTGCCGGCGCCAATGTCAGCTTTGTCGAGATCGACAGCGATAAAGGCCATGATGCATTTTTGCTGGACGAGCCGGAAATGGCCCAGACGATAACCGGATTTTTAAACGCCGCCGCCCTCGCGCGCGGGCTTTCGGGAGCGCGCCATGAATGACCCGCGCGCCCATGCCAATGGCAATCTGACCGAAAAACGAATTGACCTCATGCTCATTGCCAGCCTTGTCGAGCATGGCACGCGCGTGCTCGATATCGGCTGCGGAAATGGCGAATTGATGGAGCTTCTTGTTGCCGAACGCGGTGTTGATGCGCGCGGGCTGGAATTAAGCCAGCAGGGGGTCAATGCCTGTGTGGCCCGGGGCTTGGCGGTGGTGCAAGGCAATGCCGACACGGATTTGTCTTACTACCCTGATCGCGGTTTTGACACGGTGATTTTGAGCCAGACCTTGCAAGCCACCCAGCGCCCCAAAGAAGTGTTGCAGGAAATGTCGCGCATCGGCAATAAGCTCATCGTATCGATTCCAAATTTCGGGCACTGGCGGATCCGTCTGGCGCTCGCCTTGCGCGGGCGCATGCCGGAAACCCAAGCTCTTTCGGCAAAATGGTACGACACGGCCAATATTCACCTGTGCAGCATGCTCGATTTGATTGATCTGTGCGACACGCTTTCCCTGCGCGTGGAAACCTGCCTCACGGTGAGTAACGGAAAAGTGCATCACAGCTCAGGGCGCCCGTCGGCGCGGCAAAACCTCATGGCCGAGCTGGTGGTGTTTGAACTCAGCCATTAACCCCGCACGCTGCCTTTCGCGCGGCGCAAGGCGCGCGAAAAGGCTGGTCGCACGGGCACACCCAAGCCGACATTCTGCCGACGTTTGGCGCGAATGGGTGCGGGCACTTGCTTGACAATATCGACCACCCAAACGCCGCCGATTTGCGGCAGCAACAAGGCAAGGATGCGTTCGGCCGGGGCCAGAAGACGCACCAGAAATTTCGGCAAACTCGGCGGCAGCATCAGGGCGGGGCGCATGCTGACAACGGAAAATCCGGCCAGTTTGAGCTGGCGTCTCAACTGGCGACGGCTGAACGGGCGACCGGCGCCAAACGGTGTCGCGTCGCGGCGCGCCCACATGCCGGTTCGGTTGGGTACAACAAAAATCGCGCGTCCATTGGGCACCAAAATTCGCCAGATTTCGCCAAGCAGCGCATTGGCGTGATTTGCCGCCTCCAGCCCGTGAATGGTGATGACGCGGCCAAATGCGCCGTCGCGCAGCGGCATGAGGCTTTCATCCACCAGAGCCGAGCGCACGCCCCCGGGTCGGTCTTCCACCAAAACGCCCTGCTGGGCGGGCATGCACAAATGCCAGTTGGCACGCGGCCACAAAGCCTCGGCATAGGGCACAACATAGCCATACCCCAAAACCGGTTCGGCCTGCGGGTCGGGCCACAAAGCGTGTATTTTTTGCACAATTTGGGCACGCGCACGCGCGCCGTCGGAGCCCGCATAAAATTCAGCAAGTTCGAGAATGTCGACAGCCATGCCCAGAACAGTATACTCCCAAAAGGCTATGCGCCAGACAAGGGCGCAAGATTTATAAGGGGAACGCCATGTCCACCATCGAAATTACTCAATTCGCGTGTCTGAGTGATAATTACGGCTATCTGGTTCACGACAATGAAAGCGGCCAGACAGCGTGTATCGACACACCCGAAACCGGCCCAATTTTATCGACACTTGACGCGCGCGGCTGGACGCTGAGCCATATTTGGAACACGCATCATCATTTTGACCACGCTGGCAATAATCTGGAAATCAAGGAAAAGACCGGCTGCCAGATCATCGGCCCGGCGGGTGAGGCCGAGCGTATTCCGGGCATTGATGTGAAAGTCGATGACGGCGACACGGTGCAGTTGGGCGCGCATGACGTTCATGTGCTGAATGTTGGCGGTCATACGCTGGGTCACATCGCCTATCATCTGCCTGACACGCAAAACGCATTTGTCGGTGACAGCCTGTTTGCGCTGGGCTGCGGGCGGGTGTTTGAGGGCACGATGGGGCAAATGTGGCAAAGTCTGCAAAAGCTCGCCGCGCTGCCGGATGCGACAACGGTTTATTGCGCGCATGAATATACCGCCGCCAATGCGGCCTTTGCCGTGAGTGTCGACCCCGATAATGAAGCCTTGCAAGCGCGGGTGCGCGACATTACGGCGCTGCGCGCCGAGGGCAAGCCGACCGTGCCCACGCAAATCGGTCTGGAACGCGCGACAAACCCGTTCTTGCGGCCCCATGATGCGCGCATTCGCGCCCAGCTCGGCATGGCGCAAGCAGCCGATGTCGATGTGTTTGCCGAAATTCGCGCGCGCAAGGATAATTTTTAATGCCAGCGCAGACATGGGACGACATTGCCCCCGATATGGCGCTCGCCGATGTCGCCGCAAAATTACGCCTGCACCAACATGGCGACGGGCATTTTGAAAATTCCGAAACCGCGGGTCAGCGCCTTGTTTTGCTGGGCGCGGGCGATTTGCTCGCATGGCAGCGCCAGAACGCAGCCACCACATGGACATGGGTTGCCGGCGCGGCGCTGGCGCTGAGCGTGTCTGCGGACGGCCATGACGCGCAAGCCTTTCATCTCAACAATGGCGATGACACGGTCGCTGTCGACATCGGCGTTTGGCACACATGCGAAACACTGGGGCGCTGGTCGTTGATCGCGATCACCGGCCCCGCAACGGGGCAGTCCGAGACAGAATATGCCGCGCCGGATTGGTATCCGGTGCCACGACGCGCAACGGATAGTTGAATGGCTGACCGCGACGCAGAATTAATGTTTTATGCCGACGCCGCCGGTGGACTGATTGCAGAAATTGCTTGGGTGTCCCCCGAGGAGGTGTTCGCGCCGCACGCCGATACGCCGCACGCCCTGTGGCTCGATTCGAGCCATGACGCGCACGCAGCATCAAACGCCAGCTATATTGCCTTGCGCCCCTATCAGATTATTTCCGGCCCGCCCGAGCAGGCGCATCATCATTTCGCGGTGGCGGATGCAGCCTTGCGCGCCGCGGCAGACATTTGGCTCAAGCTGCCGCCTCACATTGACGCCCAGCTTCCGGCCTTTCGCGGTGGACTGGCCGGTTTTTTCGGCTATGAACTGGCGCGCGGCCTGCATCCGGTTCCTGCAAATATCACCCACAAAGCCCAAGACGATCTCGGGCTGCCGGGCTTGACGCTGGGGCTTTATGCAACAGTTCTGGCCTTTGACATGCGCGCGCGCCGTGCCTTTATTATCGCAACGGGACTGCCCGAAACTGAGCCTGCCGCGCGCCGCCGCAATGCCGAGAACGAAATTGCCCGATGGCGCAATGACCTCGACAAGCCCGCCACCAATGCGAATATTTCGAGATTGCACGCCAATGCACCCGCACCCGCACCGGCACACGCGCCGAGCAGTAATTTTGCCGCCGATGATTTTAAGCAAACCGTCGCGCAAGTAGTTGGTCGGATTTTGGACGGTGAAATTTTCCAAGCCAATATCGCCCAACGCTTTCACGCGCGCCTTGACCTCACCGACACAGGCTTTGGCTATTATCAGCGCTTGCGCCAGTTAAGTCCCGCGCCATTTTCGGCTTTTGCGGTTTATGAAAACTGGTCGCTGGCCTCGGCTTCGCCCGAGAGGTTTTTGAAATGCGCCGCGGGGGCCATCGAAACGCGCCCCATTAAGGGCACGCGCCCGCGCGGAGCCACACCCGCCTTGGACGCCGAGATTGCCGCCGATTTGCTGGCGAGCGGCAAAGACCGGGCAGAAAACACGATGATTGTCGATCTGTTGCGCAACGACCTTGCCAAAAGCTGCCGCGACGGATCGATAGACGTGCCGCAGCTTTGCGTGTTGGAAAAATTTTCAAATGTGCACCATCTGGTTTCCACCATTCGCGGAACCTTGCGCGCCGACGCCACGCCGCTTGAAGCTTTGCGCGACAGTTTTCCCGGCGGCTCGATAACCGGCGCGCCCAAAATTCAGGCCATGGGCGTCATCGCCGAATTGGAACCGCATGCGCGCGGGCCCTATTGCGGCGCTATGGGCTATGTCGGCTTTGACGGCTGCATGGACACGAATATTTTGATCCGCAGCGCCGTTATTCGGGGCCGCGATATATATTTCCACGCCGGGGGCGGCATTGTCGCCGACAGCCAAGCCGATGCCGAATATAACGAAACCCTCGACAAAGCCTCGGGTCTGATTGCCGCGCTCAACGGCACAGCGGCAGGGGCACGCTCGGCATGATCCTTGTCATTGATCATTACGACAGCTTCGTTGAAACGCTGGCGCGCTATGTGCGTGAAGCCGGATTTGACACCCGCATCATCAACCAGGACGAGATGGACGCAGCCGCCATCGCAGCGCTGGCACCGCGCGCCATTATTTTTTCGCCGGGCCCGGGCGGGCCCACCACAACCGGCGTTTCGGTGCCCTTGATTAAGCTGCTGGCCGATCGCGTGCCGATGCTTGGCGTGTGTCTGGGGCATCTTGCGATGGCTGCCGCTTTTGGCGGCACGGTGGGCCGGGCCGATGAGCCTCTGCACGGCAAGGCATCGCCCGTGACACATGCGGCGACGCCGCTGTTTGAGGGGTTGGCAAACCCATTTGACGCCGGACGCTACCACGCCCTTATCGTTGCCCAATTGCCGGACTGCATGAGGGCCACGGCGCATAGCGCCAGCGGCGAGATTATGGCGCTGGAGCATAAAAACGCGCCGCTCTATGGCGTACAATTTCACCCCGAATCCGTGCTGACCCCGCAAGGGCGCCGGCTCGTGTCGAATTTTCTGAACCTTGCAACGGCGCACGCATGATATGGCTGAACGGCAAATTTTCGGATACTGAGACGGCCATATCCGCCAATGATCGTGGGCTGCTGCTGGGCGAAGCCGTATTTGAGACCGTGCTTGTCGAAAATGGCGGACCCGCACATTGGGCCGCTCATATGGCGCGATTGTGGCAAGCCTGTGCCGTCTTCGGCTTTGCAACACCCTATAATTCATCAGACTTGCACGCTGCGGCGGTGGACTTGTTGGCGCAAAACGCCGCGACCGCGACGCGCGGCGTCATTCGTATCACCGTTACCGGCGGCGATGGCGGGCGCGGGCTGGTGCCCATAACACCATCTGCCCCGAACTGGCTGATGCAAACCGCGCCCGCGCCGACCCCACCAGCCCATGTCAGCCTTCACCTTTCACGGGTTTTGCAAGCAGCGGGGCAGGATTTATCGCCCGTTAAGTCGACCAATTATGCCGCCCATATTCTGGCCCGCCGCGCCGCGCTTGGCGCGGGTGCTGATGACGCTGTGCTCGTCAACCAGCACGGGCGCGTCACGGGCACTTCGGCGGGCAATATATTCGCCCTGCTCGGGGACGCGCTGGTGACACCGCATACAGATGAGGGCGCGCTGCCCGGCATTACCCGCGCGCGTATCCTCGCATTGTCTGAGGTCGGCGGCACCCGTATTGCCACCGGACAGGTGACGTGTGAAGCCCTCGAACAAGCCGCGGCGGTGATAATCTGCAATGCCGTTATGGGAGTTGTGCCCGCATCTCTTCAGCCGAAAGAAATGCCGGAAAGCGAAAATATTGCCAAAAAAATACGCACGGCTCTTACCGCGCGCATTTAAGTCATTTAACCGATAAGTGTGATCAGTCTTTTGGCTCGATCACCTGACGGCCACGATACATGCCGCTTTTCAGGTCAATATGATGCGGCCGATGCAATTCGCCGCTATCGGGGTTTTCGACATAAGTCGGGTTGGCCAGCGCATCGGCAGACCGGCGCTTGCCGCGGCGCGACCGCGTCACTTTTCTCTTCGGAACAGCCATGTTCAATGCCTCCAGCTAAATATCGGCGCGTTATACGCCATGGGGCGGTGTGCGTCCACCCCCCGACGGTGTAAAATTTAACCTGCTAACGGTTTGCCGCCCGCACCCGCCATACGCGGCCATCGGCGTCGCCCGTGCCTTCCGACAGAATATAGAGCGCCCCATCAGGCCCGGTGCGAATGTCGCGCAGTCTTTCGCCAATCTCGTCAAACAGGACTTGCTGCGACCCCGAAACGCGACCATCCATATCGACACGGATTACATGGTTGAAGATAAGCGATGTCATGAAAATATCGCCGTCCCATTCCGCAAATGCGCGCCCGCGGTAAACCGTCATGCCGCTGGGGCCGAATGACGGATCCCAATATTCCAAGGGCTGTTCCATGCCCTCATAGGAGGTGTAAGGCGAAATACGCAGACCGGAATAATCAATGCCATAGGTGATGGCCGGCCAACCATAATTTTTCGCCGGCTCAATAATATTCAACTCATCGCCCCCGCGCGGCCCGTGTTCGGTCTGGAAAACCGTGTCGGTGCCCGCATCGTAAATAATGCTTTGGGGGTTGCGGTGGCCGTATGACCACACTTCGGGCAGCGCGGCAGGGTCGTCGACATACGGATTATCGGCGGGCACTTTGCCCGTGTCGGACACGCGCACGATCGTGCCAAAATGATTGGCGCGGTTTTGCGCGTCTTCGCGGTAATCGAAGCCGTCGCCGACCGCGACCAAAAGCGTATTATCGGGCAGAAAAGTCATGCGCCCGCCATAATGAACGGCTGTGTCTTTGGCTGGGGCTGCTTCGAATACGGTTTCCACATCTTGCAAATCCGTGCCGTCAAAACGCCCGCGTATCACGCGCAGCGCATTGCTCGCCCGGTCACCAACCGCCAGCGACAAATAGACAAGATTATTGGTCGCAAAATCAGGGTGCAGACGCACATCCATCAATCCGCCCTGGCCGGCATAAAAACTTTCCGGCACGCCCGCGACCGGCCGGGACACAAGTTCACCCTCTCGGATCATACGTAATTGTCCGGACAATTCGGTCACCAGCATGTCGCCATCGGGCAAAAACGCGATGCCCCATGGCATGTCGAGGCCGTTGACCACTTCTTCCAACGTGTAGTCAGTTGCAGATGCATTTTGAACCGTAAAGCCGGTCATCCCTGCCCAGCACAATAAGGCGAGTTTAAGTACAGTTTTCATGGTTTTTTTCCTGATATCTCAAATTTTAGTATAACTGGCGCAGCGCCAACATTGCAACTCAATGGCCCGGACGGCTATAGTCTATTAGCTTTTGGAGATTTAAGAATGAAAAATATTTTACCGCGCCGACAAACCTTGCTGGCCTTCATTGTGGGCTGGGTCATGCTGGTCTTTTTGTTCATTTTCACAGCCACGCAATTTAATCTTGCCGAGCTTACCGCGCTCGGGCTCAACGTGCCGTTTGCCGATCGGTTGGCGACAACGGTTCAAGATATGGTCGGCGGTCTGTCGCTGGTGGCGGCAATTTTCGGTTTCGGGTTTTTGATCGCCATGCCGATCACTGGCGTGATCGCCCGCTGGGTAAAAATTCTGCCACATGTGGCCCATGCACTGGGCGGCTTTACCGGCGTCGGCGTGACCTTGTTTGCGCTCAAAGCCTTGTTCGAGATCACACCGATTGGCGCAGCCCGTGACATGGACGGCTTTATCGCCCTGTGCCTGTCGGGAGCCATTGCGGGCTATGTTTATTCCGCGCTCAAAGCGCGCGGGCAAAATTAGCCGCGCGCTTTATATTCCAGACGACGCGCGTGCAAAAGCGGCTCGGTATACCCGCTTGGTTGCGCGCGCCCTTTGAAAATCAAATCGCACGCCGCAGCAAAAGCAATCGACCCCTCAAAATCTTCCGACATGGGCGTGTAGGCCGGATCGTCCGCATTTTGCTCGTCGACCACCAGCGCCATGCGCTTCATCGTCGCCATAACCTGATCTTCGGTGCAAATATCATGATGCAGCCAGTTGGCGATATGCTGGCTCGAAATACGCAGTGTCGCTCGGTCTTCCATAAGGCCGACATCGTGAATGTCGGGGACTTTTGAGCACCCCACGCCTTGGTCGATCCAGCGCACCACATAGCCCAGAATACCTTGCGCGTTATTGTCCAATTCCTGCTGAATATCTTCCGGGCTCCATTGCGGACGGGTTTCAACCGGCATCGACAAAATCGTTTCCAATGGCGCACGTTGGCGCGCTTTCAAATCATTTTGAACGGCCTCAACATCGACGCGGTGATAATGAATGGCATGCACCGTTGCCGCCGTCGGTGAAGGTGCCCAGGCACAATCGGCACCGGCGCGCGGCTGGCCGATTTTTTGTTCCAGCATATCGGCCATCAAATCCGGCATGGCCCACATGCCCTTGCCGATTTGCGCGCGCCCTTGAAGGCCACACGCCAGCCCGATATCGACATTCCAGTCTTCATAGGCATTGAGCCAGCCCGAGGCTTTCATTTCCGCCTTGCGGATCATCGGCCCCATTTCCATCGAGGTATGAATTTCATCGCCCGTGCGGTCAAGAAAGCCGGTATTGATGAAAATCACCCGCTGCTTGGCCGCGCGAATACATTCTTTCAGATTAACCGTGGTGCGGCGTTCTTCATCCATAATGCCCATTTTCAGGGTTAGCGCCGGCAGACCGAGCGCGGTCTCGACACTGGCAAACAGCGTATCGGTAAAGGCCACTTCTTCGGGCCCGTGCATTTTCGGTTTCACAATATAGACCGACCCGGCCGGACTGTTTTTCAGCGCGGCGTCGGTTTTGCCCAAATCATGCTTGGCAAGCAGACCGGTGACCAGCGCGTCCATAATCCCTTCGGGCACTTCATCGCCGCGATCGTCCAAAATCGCCGGATTGGTCATCAAATGACCAACATTGCGGACCAGCATGGTCGACAGGCCGGGAAGCGTGAACTGACCGCCCGCCAGATCGTGATAGCTGCGATTGTCGCTGAGTTTGCGAACCATTTCGCGACCGCCCTTTTGCATCGACACGCTGATGTCGCGTCTGAAAAGGCCCAAGAGGTTGCGATAGGCTTCCACTTTGTCTTCGCCGTCCACGGCGGCGACACTGTCTTCGCAATCCATAATCGTGGTGACAGCCGATTCCATCATGACATCGGCAACATGGGCGGGGTCGTCCTTGCCGATATTATGTGCGGCGTCGATCATGATCTCGACATGCAAATCATTGTTTTTCAGCAAAACCGCCGACGGCGCGCTGGCCGCGCCCTGATAGCCGACGCATTGTTTCGGGGCGGCAAGGCCGGCCGACCCGCCCGCATGGGTGGCAACCAACGCACCCTCGACAATCGCATAGGCCGTTACATCGGCATGCGACGCGCCCGCAAGCGGGGCAATTTCGTCGAGCAGCGCCTTGGCGCGGCGGATAACTTCTGCACCGCGCGTCGGGTTATAGCTGCCAATGGGGGCCAAATCGCCGTCTTGAGGAATAATATCCGTGCCGTAAAACGCGTCATACAAACTGCCCCAGCGCGCATTGGCGGCGTTAACGGCAAAACGCGCATTTTTCACCGGCACGACAAGCTGCGGGCCGGCAATTTTGGCAATTTCAGGATCGACATTGGCCGTTTCAATCTGGAAATCCGGCCCTTCGGGTACCAGATAGCCGATCTCTTCGAGAAAGGCGCGATAGTCGCCAGCGTCATGCGGCTGGCCTTTGCGGTCTTGATGCCATGCGTCAATTTTGGCCTGCAACGCATCGCGCTTGGCGAGCAATGCTTTGTTCGTATCGCGATGCGCGGTGATAATTTCAGCCGCCGCGGCCCAGAAAGCATCCGCTGTGATATCGGTTTCGACGACAGCTTCGTTTGCGATGAAATCCGCAAGCTGCGTGTCAATTTGAAGGCCTGCCAGTGTGGTGCGCTGTGTCATTTTGCTCTCCCAATATACGAACCGCCATCGCGCCCCTTTATGGGCTCCATGCGACGCGTCAAAAATGGCGGACAGAGAGGGATTCGAACCCTCGAGACGCGTTAACGCCTACACGCTTTCCAAGCGTGCGCCTTCAGCCACTCGGCCACCTGTCCGTTTGGTCAGGAACCCAACACCACTACGCCCTATCGCAAGGCGGGCTGCGGCTCACATGCGTTCACCAAGCCCTTATAGCGTCGGCCACCTGTCCAGAAAGGCGAATATAACCGCCCATCGCGTGAAAACAAGCGATGATGCGCTTAATCATCCATTTTGAGCGCGGAAATAAACGCGTCTTGGGGAATGTCAACCTTGCCGAATTGACGCATTTTCTTTTTGCCTTCTTTTTGCTTGTCGAGCAGTTTGCGCTTGCGGCTGACATCGCCGCCATAGCATTTGGCGGTCACATCTTTTCGCAGCGCAGCGATGGTTTCGCGCGCAATGATTTTGCCGCCAAGGGCCGCTTGAATGGGAATTTTGAACAAATGGCGCGGGATCAGATCTTTCAGCCGCTCGCACATGGCGCGTCCGCGCATTTCCGCACGCTCACGATGCACAATCGTTGATAACGCATCCACCGGCTCGGCATTGACGAGAATGGACATTTTAACGAGATCGCCGGTTTTATATGCGCTTAGTTGGTAATCGAAACTGGCATAGCCGCGTGTGGCTGATTTCAAACGGTCGTAAAAGTCAAACACCACCTCATTGAGCGGCAGCGCATATTCCAGCATGGCGCGCGACCCGGCATAGCTCAGATTTTTTTGCCGACCGCGGCGATCTTCGCACAGTTTCAACACCGCGCCCAAATATTCATCCGGCACCAATATCGAGGCGTCAATCCACGGCTCGTCAATATGGTCAATTTTAACAATATCGGGCATGTCGGCGGGGTTATGCAATTCAACCATCGACCCGTCATTCATATGCAGGTGGTAAACCACCGACGGCGCGGTGGTAATCAGGTCGATATCAAACTCGCGCTCGATGCGCTCGCGGATAATTTCCAGATGCAAAAGCCCCAAAAAACCGCAGCGAAAACCAAAACCCAGCGCCGCGCTGGTTTCCATTTCATAATCGAAACTCGCATCATTGAGCCGCAGTTTCGCCATGGCCTCGCGCAAATCCTCGAACTGGCTTGAGTCCGTCGGAAACAGCCCGCAGAAAACCACAGGCTGGGACGGCTTGAACCCGTCCAGAATATCGGCACAAGGCGCACGGTCTTCCGTCACCGTATCGCCGACGCGCGTGTCCGCCACTTGTTTGATCGCGGCCGTGAAATAGCCGATTTCACCGGGGCCAAGATCGCTTACCGTTTCGCGCTTTGGCCGAAACACGCCGACTTGGTCGACTAGATGCGTGGCTCCGGTCGACATCATGCGAATTTTTTGACCCTTTTTCAGCGTGCCGTCAATGACCCGCACCAGCACCACCACGCCCAGATAAGCGTCGTACCAGCTATCGACCAGCATGGCCTTGAGCGGCGCATCGGCATCGCCGTCCGGTGCCGGTAATTGTGTAACAATCGCCTCCAGCACATCATCGACACCCAGCCCGGTTTTGGCCGAAATATTAACAGCACCCGCCGTGTCCAGCCCGATAACATCTTCGATTTGTCCGCACACGCGCGGGCAGTCCGCAGCGGGCAGATCAACCTTGTTCAACACAGGCACAATCTCGTGGTCTACCTCAATCGCCTGATAGACATTGGCAAGGGTCTGAGCCTCGACGCCCTGGCTGGCATCTACCACCAGAAGCGAGCCCTCACACGCCGCCAGCGAGCGGTTCACCTCATAAGCAAAATCGACATGGCCGGGTGTGTCGATCAAATTGAGCTGATAGGTCTGCCCGTCGCTGGCTTCATAGTCGAGCCGGACGGTCTGCGCCTTAATGGTGATGCCGCGCTCGCGCTCCAATTCCATATTATCCAGCACTTGCTCCTGCATTTCGCGCGTCGACAGCCCGCCCGTAATTTGGATCAAGCGGTCGGCAAGCGTCGACTTGCCGTGGTCGATATGCGCGATAATCGCAAAATTGCGGATATTTTTCTGAACGCTCATACAAGCCCTATAACACTGGCGGGCGTATTCGCCAATGCGTCAAAATGCAGGGGAAAAATCACCCGCTCAGCCGCGCAACCGACCGCCCGTGGCTTTGACCACAGCCGCCGTCACTTTTTCACACACGGCTTCAATCTCGGCATCGGTCAGGGTCGCTTGCGTCGGTTGCAGGCTAACCTCCAGCCCGACAGATTTCATGCCGTCGCCCAACTGTCCGCCCTCAAACACATCAAAAACGCGCACTTGTGTGATGAGCTTTTTCTCAGCACCGCGCGCCGCGCGCACAATATCGGCTGCCGGAACTGCACTTTCCACCTCAAAGGCAAAATCGCGCCGTACCATTTGCAGATTGGACAGCGCCAGCGCCGGGCGCGCGATATCTGTACCAGCCTGTTTGGGTGCTTTGGGTGTCGGTACGGTTTCGGGCCATACCTCGAAAGCCACCATTGGTATATCGATATCGAAGCGTGCCAGAAGCGCGGGATGCAATTCGCCAAACATGGCCATCGGCTCGCGGGGATTGCGGGCCAAAACGCCGGAACGCCCGGGATGATAAATATCAGCGCCGTCGGTCGCTTCAATCGGCAAAACCTGCAAATTATCGCCCGCCACCCCACACGCCGCAAGCGCAGCTTCGGCATCGGCGCGCGCTGCATAGGCATCGACCGCGCGCGCGGGCGCATCCCATGTTTTCACGCCGCCCAATCCGGCGCGTATGCCAGCCGCCGCAAAACGCTGCGCGCCCGGCAGTGCCGCCTCAAACGTGTGACCCAATTCAAACAGGCTTATGACCCGCGCGCCGCGATCGGCGTTTTTTTGCGCGGCATCCATCAGCCCGGGCAGCAGCGAGGGGCGCATATGACTGAGATCGGCAGAAATCGGATTGGCAAGCTCCAACCCTGCCGCAACGTTAAACGCAGCGGCTTGATCTTCGGATATGAACGACCAGGTGACCGCCTCCACCAATCCGCGTCCGGCCAGCGCGCGCCGCATCAAACCGGCGCGGCGTTGTGCCAATGTGAGGCTTGGCCGGACAACGCCGGCGGTTTGCGGCAGGGGCGTTGCGGGCACTTCGTCCAGCCCGTAAATGCGGATAATTTCTTCAACAATATCTGCGCCCTGCGTGGCGTCATCAATGTCGGGGCGCCAGCTCGGTACGCCGACCTGCCATGGCGTACCGGTTTTCACCTCAAAGCCCAGTTGGGTGAGGATGGCTTGCATGTCAGCCTCGCCAATCGCCAGACCGGTAAGCTGGTGCACGCGCGCCGGGTCAAAGGCCACAGTCTTTTTGCTGTCGGGTACTGCGCCCGCTGTCACCGGAGCGCGCACAGTGCCGCCGCAAATCTCGGTAATCATCTGCACCGCCAGCGCCAACCCCGTTTCGACCGAGACGGGGTCGACACCGCGCTCAAAACGATAGCGCGCATCACTGTCAATATTGTGGTGGCGACCCGAAAGCGCAATGGCGACCGGCTCGAACCATGCGCTTTCGACCAGCACATTTTTGGTTTCAAGCGTGCTGCCTGAGGCCAATCCCCCCATAATACCGGCCAGACCCAGCACACCCTTATCATCAGCAATAACGCAGTCGGTTTCACGCAGCTCATAAGTTTCTTCATCGAGCGCCACAAAACTTTCGCCCGCCTTGGCTTGGCGCGCCTGCACCGTACCGCTCAGCGTGTCAGCGTCGTAGACATGAAGCGGACGCCCGCGGTCATAGGAAATATAATTGGTGATATCGACAAGCGCGCTGATCGGTTTCAGCCCGATGGCCGTCAGGCGCGCGCGCAACCAGTCGGGACTTGGCCCGTTTTTGACCCCCTCAATGCGGCATCCGGCGAAAACCGGGCAGCTTTCACCGCTCACTTCAATCGGTGTGCCGCCCTGTTTTTCCGCTTTAATGGGGCTTGTTGTATCGGCTTTCAGCTTGCCCAATCCGGCGGCCGCCAGATCGCGCGCAATGCCGCGTACGCCCAGACAATCGGGTCGGTTGGGCGTGATGGCAATTTCGATCATCGGGTCATCAAGCCCGAGTGCCATTGCTGCCGAGCTGCCGATTTCAGCCCCCGCGTCCAATTCGATAATGCCGTCATGGTCGTCATTCAGGCCAAGCTCGGCACCCGAACACATCATGCCCCGGCTTTCAACACCGCGAATTTTGGCCTTGCCCAGCACCATGCCGCTCGCCGGGATGACCGCGCCTTCTTGAGCCAAAATGCCCACCAGACCAGCGCGCGCATTGGGCGCGCCGCAAACGAGTTGCTGCTCGCCGCCGCCGCTCTTGACGGTGCAAATTTGCAGGCGGTCAGCTTCGGGATGGGGTGCGGTGGCGATAATCTCAGCCACTTCAAAATTGGCAAAAATTTCCGACGGGTCAGCCAGCGCCTCGACCTCCAGCCCGATCAGCGTCAGCTTATCGGTTATTTCTTCGAGTGTGGCGGCGGTGTCGAGATGGTCTTTGAGCCAGGAGAGCGTGAATTTCATACTGCCCCCTATTTCGCCGCCAGCGATTTATTGGACAGCCCTCCGGCCAGCCCGGGCACGTCGATCGGCAAAAATCCGTAATGTTTCAGCCAGCGCAAATCAGCCCCGAAAAAGGCGCGCAAATCGGGCATGCCATATTTCAGCATGGCCAGCCGGTCAATGCCCATGCCGAAGGCAAAGCCCTGATATTTTGTCGCGTCAATGCCGGCATGGGTCAGCACATGCGGGTTGACCATGCCGCTGCCGCCAATTTCCATCCAGTCATCGCCCGCGCCGACCACCAGCTTGTCGCCGTCGCGATGGCAGCGCATGTCCACTTCCATGCTCGGCTCGGTAAACGGGAAATAACTCGGGCGGAAGCGGATGGCGACATTATCGACTTCGAAAAACGCCGTCAAAAACGCTTCCAGCGTATATTTCAAATGCCCCATATGCGTGGTCTCGTCGACCACCAGCCCTTCGATCTGATGGAACATTGGCGTGTGCGTCTGGTCGCTGTCGCAACGATAGGTGCGCCCGGGCGCAATAAACCGAAATGGCGGGTCGCCCGCTTGCATGGTCCGCACCTGCACGGGGCTTGTATGCGTGCGCAGCAATAGCGGTTCGCCGTCTTCTTCCGCCGTCAAATAAAACGTATCATGCATTTGCCGCGCGGGGTGGGCATCGGGAATATTCAGCGCGGTGAAATTGTAAAACCCGCTTTCAATGTCGGGGCCTTCGGCCACATCAAAGCCCATGCCGGCGAATATGGCCGAAAGCTCTTCCATGGTCTGGCTCACCGGATGAATACGCCCGTCAAATTGCGGGTCGGTGTTGACCGGCAAAGTCATATCGAGCGTTTCCGACGCCAAACGCCGCGCCATGTCCTCGGCTTCAAGCGCCTCACGACGACTTTGAATGGCCTGTGTCACGCGCATTTTAAGCTGATTGAACACCGGCCCCAGCTTTTGGCGGTCATCGGTATCCATGCCGCCCAGCGTTTTGAGCAATGCCGAAACTTCGCCCTTTTTGCCCAGCGCCGCGACGCGCACATCTTCCAGCGCCGACAGGCTTGTCGCCGCTGCAATCGCGTCCATTATTCGGGTTTCAACCGCGCCGGTTTCGTCCTGCATGCCAAAAGCTCCTAACGGGCATAAACCGCTTATGCCACGAGACTCTTATGCCACAAGATTGGCGCGCACACGACACGCAAATCCACCTTAAACCCGTGACTAACCGAGTGCTTCGCGGGCTTTGCCGACCAGCGCCTCAAAGGCTGCCGGTTCGTGCACGGCAAGGTCGGCCAGCACTTTGCGGTCGACCTCGATACCGGCTTTGCCCAGCCCGTCGATAAACCGACCATAGGGCAAACCATGCATGCGCGAGGCGGCATTGATGCGCTGAATCCACAAGGCGCGGAAATTGCGCTTGCGCGTGCGCCGATCGCGATAGGCATATTGCCCGGCCTTGGTGACCGCTTGTTTGGCAACACGAATGGTATTTTTGCGCCGGCCGTAATAACCTTTGGCCTTGGCAAGAACTTTTTTATGACGTGCGTGGGACGTCACGCCGCGTTTCACACGAGACATTTGCGCCCCCTAACCGTTTGGCAGAAATTTCCGTACGATACGCGCATCGGGTTCGGACAGAACCGCCGTGCCGCGCTGATTACGGATTTGTTTATTGGTACGTTTGATCATGCCGTGGCGTTTGCCCGCCTGGCCGGCACGAACCTTCCCCGATGCTGTCAGCTTAAACCGCTTTTTAGCACCGCTTTTGGTTTTCATTTTGGGCATTTCGCAATTCCTTCGTTCGAGTTGACCTTTTAAACCGGCCTGGCAGCCCTTTTCAGCCAGCCGATTTTTTTCATACGTGCGTATGAACAGCGGCACTTATACGCATCCTGACGAAAAATGCAAGAATCTCGAAATAATAAAATGCTTCAAATGGTGTGCTTGACGCTGCAAGGCGCGAGCGGCACCATCTCGGCGTATAAGGACATTTAATGCATGAACCGGCCTTTAAACATTGCCCATCGCGGCGGCGCCAATTTATGGCCTGAAAACACGCTGGACGCCTTTGAAAACGCCATTCATGCCGGGGTCGACGGGATAGAATGTGACATTCAGCGCACCCGCGATGACGCGCTCATCATCCATCACGACGATCGGCTGAAGCCCGCGGCAACCCGCCAAAATGGGCGCTGGCTAAGCGCGCCCACACCCCGCCTGCGCGACCTGGCATTGCGCGAACTGGACGCGCTCGATGTCGGGCGGCTGCACCCCGACAGCGCCTATGCAAAAACCCGAACCGGACAAGTGCCGATCGACGGCGCGCATATTCCGGCTTTGGACGCGCTGAACAAGCTGATTGCCACCCGCGCCGGGCCCGACTTCCGACTTTATGCCGAACTGAAAACTCATTTGCTCGATGATACGGACGCCGCCGCGCATCATCTGGCGGATCTGTTTTGTACCAGCCTCGCCAGTTCGCCGATCAGCGACCGCACGCATATTATTTCGTTTGACTGGCGCTGCGTCGACCATGTGCGCGCCGCTTTTCCTGACCAGCCGCACGCCTACACAACCTTGCCGTTTTTCATAACGGACCCCGCAACAGCCGATAAAAACCCGCTCTCGGGCCCGCGCGCGCAGTTGCGCGCCGCCGCCGCAGCGGGTGCCGCTTGGTTCGGCAAACACGACTGGCGCGACAAACCGGGCCAAACGCATGGCGAAAAAATGCTGGCTGCCATTGCCGCTGCCGGCGGGCAGCACTGGTTTGCTTATCACGCAGACATTACACCCGAAACGCTGGCTTGCGCGGCTCGGCTAAACATTGGCGTGTCCGCCTGGACGGTCAACGCGCCAGCGGAAATGGCGCGACTGGCGCGCCTTGGCGTAAGCGCAATAATAACCGACCGACCGGACATAATGCTGCAACTGCCCGACGCCCAAAGCTAGGGTTTTGAAAAATTACGAGGTGCGCGGGGCCAGTACCATCATCATTTGCCGGCCTTCCAGCTTGGGGCTGGCCTCAACCTTGGCAATTTCATCAACCTCTTCGCGCACGCGGGTCAGCACTTGCATGCCCAGTTCTTGGTGCGCCATTTCGCGACCCCGAAACCGCATGGTCACTTTGACCTTGTCGCCCTCGCCAATGAATTTGGTGACGCTTCGCATTTTCACATCGTAATCATGCTTGTCGATATTCGGACGCATTTTAATTTCCTTAACATCGACGGTTTTTTGGCGCTTGCGCGCCTCGCTGGCTTTTTTCTGTTCTTGATATTTCAGCTTGCCATAATCCAGAATTTTGCACACAGGCGGCGAGACATTTGGCGACACTTCGACAAGGTCAAGCCCTTCTTCTTCGGCCATGGCAAGAGCCGAGTCCGTGTCGACCACACCCAGTTTTTCGCCATCGGCGCCAATTACAAGTACTTTGGGGACAGTTATCATGCCGTTAATGCGTGGTCCTTCGCGGGACGGCGGCGCGGCGAGTGGTCTGCGTGCGATGGGCTTATTCCTTCTGCAATTAATCCAACACCCTTGCGGGTTCTGATGCCAAGGTTTAGGCGAGTATGCGGAGAAGTCAACGCCAAATTTATGCCCGAAAGGTCTCCGGCGCACCATGTGCGGTGACATAGAACCATGGCGGACGCGGCCAGACACAATATTTGAGCCAGCCAAATGTGCCCGGATGCAACTGGTCTACACGCTCGAACCGACGCCACGAAATGCGCCGGATAAGGGCGATGAAGCCAACCGGCCCGAGCCGCGTGCACACCCATATTTCGTCGGCATCATGCGCCTCGCCCTGCTGCGCGGGGCTGATAAGCACCGTCAGCGACACATCATCGCGGCGGCGGGCGATCGCTTCAGCCAACGCCCCGCGCGGTGCGCCAAGCCCCACCAGCAGACATCCGCCAGGCTCGCTTACCCCGGCCACGCCCGACCCGTCAGTTCGGCATAAATGTCCAGCGTTTTCGCGCACATTACTTCTTGGCGGAAATTTGCCTGAACATGCGCGCGCCCGTTCGACACCATTTGCGCGCGCGCCGTCGCGCTTTGGCCCATCGCCGCTTCTACGGCACGCGCCAGCGCAGAGCTATCATCGGGCGGCACCAGCCATCCGGTACCGCCTTGTTCGGGGGCGCGCGCAATCACTGTCTCACGGTATCCGCCGGCATCGCTGGCGATCACCGGCAGACCGGCGGCTTGCGCTTCAACGATGGTGCGGCCAAACGGTTCGCTGCGTATCGTCGGCACAATCGCCAGATCGCACGCCCCGTAAGCGCGCGCCATATCGCGCACCAGTCCGGCAAAATGCACTCGCGCGGTTAACTGCGTTTGTGTGACCTGCCGCTCAAGCGATGCAAAATATTCGGCGCGTTCGTCGGCGCTGCCGGCAAAAACGACAAATGGTCGTGCGTCCTGCGGCAACTGCGCCACCGCGTCGAGCAAAATATGTTGGCCCTTCACCTCGGTAATGCGGGCCGGACACAAAATCACAAAATCATCCGCCAATGCGCCCCAGGCGCGACGTTGGTCGGCGCGCATATCGGCGCTGATATTTTCCGGCGCAAGCGCCGAAACATCACACCCGCGCGCCACCACGCGCAGACGGGCATCCTTGACCCCATGCACATGGCGGATCATCTCGCCAGTATATTGCGAATTGGCAATCACCACATCGCCGCGCGCCATCACCGAATTATACCAAACCTTCGGACGCGGGCCTTCATGCACCAAACTGTGATAGGTCGTCACCAGCGGCGTCTGCGTGGCGCGCGCCGCGGCCAGTGTCGACCAGGCGGGTGCGCGCGAGCGCGCGTGCAGCAGATCAATTTTTTCCGCCGCAACCAGACGCCGCAAACGGCGGATATTGGCGGCCATCACGATCGGATTTTTTGACGCGACCGGCATATCGACCAGTTGCGCGCCCGCCGACTCCAGCGCATCGGCCAGCGCGCCGCCTTCGCTGACGACAAGCGCCCGGGCATTGGCCGCGCGTAACGCGCGTGCAATCTCAACCGTGGTCGTTTCCGCACCACCAACATTCAGCCGAGGAATAATTTGCGCGACGGTAAGCCCCGTCAGATCTGGGTAGGCTTGCGGTGACACCATATGCGGGAACTCTTTTCACGGCCAGCAGGCCCAATCTTCACACTCGCCAGGCGTAATCTGCGCCCCAGCACAGAAAATATGCTATACACCGGTTGACAGATTGTAAACCAATGAGCGGCGCATGACCCAGACCTCTGGCTCCGATTTTTCACCCGATTTCACCGAACGCCAACACGCCGATTTGGGCCCGCAGCGCCTCGCTTACAGCGCCCAAACCAACGGCGCTGCGCCAAACATTCCCGGGGTTGTTTTTTGCGGCGGTTTCCGCTCTGACATGGGCGGCACCAAAGCCCTAGCGCTTGCAGACTGGGCCGCAAAGCGCAAGCAAGGCTTTGTGCGCTTTGATTATTTCGGCCATGGCAGTTCCACCGGCGAATTTACCGACGGCACCATCAGCCATTGGCGCGGCGACATTCCCCATATTCTCGACACGCTGACGCACGGCCCGCAAATTCTGGTCGGCTCCAGCTTCGGCGGTTGGCTGTCAACGCTGGCCGCGCTCGACCGCCCCGACAGGGTCGCCGGTCTGGTGTTGATTGCGCCCGCCATCGACATGACCGAACGCCTGATGTGGGACAGGTTTTCCGACCGCGCGCGCGCAAAACTTGAAAGCGAGGGGCTGATTTACGACCCGTCAGAGTATGACCCCGAAGGCTATCCGATCACGCAGAATTTGATATTGGACGGGCGCGAGCATTTGGTGTTGGGCGACACCATCGATATTTCCGTTCCGGTGCGTATTCTTCACGGACAACAAGACACAGCCGTGCCATGGCAATTATCGCTCGAGTTTGCTGAAAGCTTGGCTACAGATGATGTCGAACTGCATTTTTTGAAAGGCGGCGATCATCGCCTTTCCGAACCGCACCAAATCGCTGCGCTCATCGGGCTGATCGAAGACCTTTTGGAAAGGCCCGCCTGAATTTAAAACGCGCCGCTTTTGAACAGCGCGTTCAAGCCTTCCCTGTAAGTGGGGTAAGTCAGCGTAACCCCCAGTTCGGTTTTTATGCGGTCATTGCGGATGCGCTTGTTTTCTGCGTAAAAGCTGCGCGCCATATCCGACAAATCGGCGTCCGCAAATTTCTGCACGGGCGGTGGGTCAACCCCCAAAAGCGCCGCCGCATAAGCAATAATCTCGGCGGGCGGTGCCGGTTCATCATCGCACACGCTGAAATTGCGCGTGCCAATATCGCTGTGCAGCGCGGCAAACAGAATTTTGGCAATATCGTCCACGTGAATACGTGAAAACACCTGACCCGGCTTGTCAATGCGCCGCGCCGTGCCCGCTTTTAGGCTGCTCAGCGCATTACGCATCGGCCCGTAAATTCCCGCGAGGCGAAAATGCTGAACGGCAAAGCCATGGGTTTCGGCGAAATCAGACCAGCGTTGTTCAGCCGTCGCACGCCTTTGCCCACGCGCACCGCGCGGGCCCGGCGGGGTTTCTTCGTCGATCCACGCACCATTATGGTCGCCATATACGCCTGTGGTTGACAAATATCCGATCCATGAGAGCGCGGGTTTTGCAAGGCGCGGGCTCAGAAAGTCAAAGGCCGGGTCGTTGCCCGCGCGCGCCGGTGGCGCGGAAACCAAAACATGCGAATAATCGCGCATCTGCAAATCCGTATCCAGATAAAGCGGGGCAACGCCGGCCTGCTCAAGTTCCGGCGCACGCGCGCGGTCGCGCAAGGTGGCACTCATCTGCCAGCCGGCGCGCGCCAAAAGCGGTGCCAGCGCCGCAGCGCAAAAGCCGAAACCGAAAAACAATATGTGCTGGTCTTGCGAACGGGTCATGAGGCCACCGCCAGCCATTCCGCACGCACCGCATCATCGGCTTCATCGGCCAGACGATTTTTCGCCAAGTCGCGCGCGCGCGCTTGGTCATGGCACGCCAGCGCCCAAACCGCCATGGCGCGCACAGCTGGCGCGTCATCATCCAGACAGGCCTCGATGCGGGCCTGCATCGTGGCGCTGATTGTTTCCATATTGCCCACCGCGATCAGCACATTACGCACAAAGCGATCGCGCCCGGTGCGCTTGATGGGCGAGCCGGAAAAATACTCGCGGAAGGCGGGGTCATCGAATTGCACGAGCATTTCCAGTTCGGGTAATTTCAAATCCGCGCGCACCGCAAGCTTGGCCTCGCGCGCGGTCTGGGCAAATTTATTCCACGGGCAAACCGCCAAGCAATCATCGCAGCCATAAATATGATTGCCCATAGCAGCGCGAAACTCGACGGGGATCGTGCCTTTATGCTCGATGGTCAGATAAGAAATGCAGCGGCGCGCGTCCAGCTTATAGGGCGCGGGAAACGCCTTGGTGGGACAAATATCAACGCACGCCTGGCACGCGCCGCAATGGTCGGTTTCAGGCGCATCGGCAGGCAGCGCGGCGGTGGTGAAAATACTGCCCAGAAACAGCCACGAACCGAAATCGCGCGAGACGAGATTGGTATGCTTGCCCTGCCAGCCGATACCTGCGGCCTCGGCCAGCGGTTTTTCCATCACGGGCGCGGTATCGACAAAAACTTTCACATCGGCGTCTGCTTGCGCGACCACCCAGCGCGCCAGATTTTTGAGTTTTTTCTTTATGACATCGTGATAATCGCGCCGCTGCGCGTAAACCGAAATAACGCCGCGGTCGCGCGCGCGCAAATCGGGCAGCGGGTTTTCCGCCGGCGCGTAATTCATGCCGAGCATAATCACCGATTGCACCTGCTCCCATAACTCCGCCGGATCCGCGCGCCGCTCGGGGTCGCGCGCCATCCAGTCCATGTCGCCGTGATAGCCATTATCGAGAAAAGCGCGCAGGCGTTCGAGGGCTTGAGGAATGGCGTGCGGGTGCGTAATGCGGCAAATATCAAAACCCTCGCGGCGCGCGGCCTGGTGCAGCGCATCGACAAAAGCGGCGGTTTTTGCGTCGGAGTTGACAGCCATGATATGTCCTAAAAATCCAGATCGGCATAATAGGCCGGCGGGCGCAATCCCGCGACATTATCAGCCAGCAGGGGCCGAAAACTGGGCCGCGATTTGATGCGTGCATACCAGTCGCGCACCACCGGCCAAGACTTCCACGGCACATCGCCCGTAAAGTCCAGACATGACAAATGCGCGCCCGCCGTCAGATCGGCAATCGAAATATCTTCGCCGGCCAACCAGTTGCGCTGTTCCAGCAGAAACGTCAGATATTCCAGATGCAGTCCAAGATTGTGCAGCCCGATGCGGACGGTTTCCATGTCCGGGCCCCCGCCGCCGGCGCTGGCGCCCATAAACCGTCGGTCGATTTTTTCATAGGTAATGAGACGACCGACTTCGTTGTGAAACTTGTCATCAAACCAGGCGATCAGGCGGCGCACTTCGGCGCGCGCCAGCCCGCCCGACGGCAGGAGCGGCAAGGCACCGCCCTTTTCCTCAAGCCATTCGGTAATCGCGTAATGCCCGGCAATCGTGCCCGCATCGCCGACCAGTACCGGCACTTCGCCCGACGGGTTCAGCATCAAGAAATCGAGGCGGCGTTCCCACGGGCGTTCTTCAACAAATTCCACGGCGAATTTTTTTTCGCCAAGCACCAGACGAACTTTGCGCGAAAACGGGCAGACCGGCTGATGAAAAAGACTTGCCATATCCCCAAACTAAGCCGACGCCCCGTCTGCCGCAAGTGCACAGTCCGGGCCGGAAAAAACTTGCCGCCCCGCCACCAATCTGGCTAGCTTGGCGCCATGGGACTGGATCATCTCTTATTGCTCGCCGCCATTCAGGGCATCACCGAATTTGTGCCGGTCAGCTCCTCGGGGCATTTGCAACTGGTTCACGGGCTGACCGCCTATCCCGACCATGGTCTGGTTATTGATGTGGCGCTGCATGCGGGCACTTTGCTGGCGGTGATGGCCTATTTCCACCGCGATGTGCGGCTCATGCTGATGGGCGCGCGCGACCTCGCTCGGCGCCAAGCCAGTTCGTCGGCACATTTGATGCGCGTGCTGGCAATCGCCAGCCTGCCGGTTTTGCTGGCGGGTGCCGCCTTGGTGCTGTCGGGCGCCACCGATCGCTTGCGCGCACCGGAAATCGTGGCTTGGGCCAGTATTGTTTTTGCCATTCCGCTATGGCTTGCCGACCGCAAAGCACCGCCCGCCGCATCTGAAACCGAGCCGCCCACGCCCGTCTCGTCGCGCCAAGCGCTGCTTATCGGGCTGGCGCAAATGCTGGCCCTCATCCCCGGTGCCAGTCGGGCTGGCGTCACCATTATGGCGGGGTTGTTTTTGGGTTTTGACCGCACACAAGCGGCGCGCTTTTCCATGCTGCTCGCCATGCCTGTGATCGCCGCTTTTGCGCTGGTGGGCTTGGTTGATTTGCTGCAATCGGGCGCGTATCAGGCTTTGGGTACCGCGTTATTCGCGGCTGTTCTGGCCGGTTTGTTTGCCTTTGTCACCATTCACCTATTTTTGAAAATGACGCGACGCATCGGTCTGTTGCCGTTCGTTATTTACCGTATTGGCCTCGGCATTGGTCTGCTCTTTTTGCTGGGCTAAACCGCTTTTCAAACTGTTTTTGAAGCGCCGCGATAGCGCCCCAAATAGCTGTCCAGCAGGGCAGCGATCGGCGTGGGCTCAACGCCCAAAGCGGCAAGGTCGCCGATATTTTGACCGACTATATTATCCGAGCGCAACAAAATAACCTGATCCGGCGTCAGCGGTGGATTGGGCAAAAATCGCGTGACCTGTGACAGCATTTTTGCCGCCGCAAAAGGCAATGGCACCAACAGGCGGGTCTTGCCGATTTTTTCCAGCATGAGTTCCATCAATTCGCGGAAGCTGTATATTTGCGGGCCACCAAGCTCGTAAATGCCCGACGGCGCACCCGCCAGACACGCCGCAACCGCTTGCGCCACATCAAAGACACCCACGGGTTGATAGCGGGTAAGCCCGCCGCCAATGAGCGGCAGCGCCGGCGCCAACTGCGCCATGGTTGCAAATCGGTTGAAAAAATCATCCTCCGGCCCAACCACAATGGACGGGCGCAAAATATGCGCCTGCGGACACGCGGCGAGAACCGCGTTTTCGCCCTCGGCCTTGCTGCGCGCATAAGCCGATGCCGAGGTGGCGTCAGCGCCGATGGCCGAGATTTGAACAAATTGGTCAATGCCGTGTTCGGCGGCCAGCGTCGCCAGATTTGCAGCCCCCGCATTTTGCACGGCATCAAATTTTTGTGGCCCGGTTTCGTATAAAATCCCGACCGCATTGATGACGCCCGAAGCACCCGCCAGCGCCGCGCGCGTGCTGGCTGCATCACGAATATTGCCTTGCATCAGGTCGATCTGTCCGGTGCGCCCCGCTGTTTTGAGAAACAACGCCTCATTAGGCCGCCGCACGACAACGCGCAAATTGAAACCGTCCTTTGCCAGGCGCCGCACAATATGGCGCCCCACAAAGCCCGATCCGCCAAAAACGACCACAGGGCCTGTTTGCGTGCCAGCCATTCACCGCTCCTCTTTTCGACGCATAATGTCTCTGTCTTAAAACATGCAGCCGTGGGCGTGAAGTGCAAAATCACCGCGCCAATATTGACAAGCCGCACACGGACTTCTAAACACCCTGTTACGTGGCCCAGGTGGCGGAATTGGTAGACGCGCTAGCTTCAGGTGCTAGTGCCCGCAAGGGCGTGGAAGTTCGAGTCTTCTCCTGGGCACCATGACTCCGCAGTAATAAGCAGTAACCTTGTAAATATGGA